>JAPPJC010000083.1 GCA_028820455.1 Acidimicrobiaceae bacterium | reverse complement strand
GCTGGCGGGGGCCTGTGTTGGGGCGTCCGTGGATTCTCCAACCCCCACCATCTGGGATAGAAGCCAGTTTCTTGATGTCCACATGAACCAGTTCACCCGGGTGGTCGCGTACGTAACGTCTTGAGGGTGTCCGTGTGGCACGGTCACCGCGTCTGAGACACCCCAGACCGGCTTTGTTGAGGATCTTCTGCACAGTGGAAGCTGCCAAACCCACTTCGTGTCCGATCCAAGCAGCACCCCGACGGCGGTGCTGGCGTAGCTCGATCACTTCGGCTTGTTTAACCGCTGGGGTGCTCCCGGGTGATGTTCTCGGGCGGCTGGAACGATCCAAAAGGCCACTGCTGCCTTCACAGGCATACCGGTCACGCCACCTGCGCGCTGTTTTAACGCTGACCTGGAACCGCTCAGCTGTTGCTTTCACACTCCAACCACCTGCGAGCATCAAATCAGCCATTTTGCGTCGTGCTATAGGCGTCAAAGCCGCGTTCGGGTGCTGTCGTATGGTAGTATTCACCATGAGTCCTCCCTGCGGATAGTGGATTGTTTACTAGCCCATATTCTCGCACTGGAGGACTCACCCCACTACCCCCTCAACCCAGATACAACGTCCGCGGTTATCACAGCTAGGGGGCGCTCAAGGGGGCTCGCAGGGGCACTCGGGGTCGAAATCTCGGTCGTCGGTGTTGTTGGATCATATAGATCATCCGGTGTTGAACAAGCCTCATGAGGAGCCGTCGAAGCATTGGCAGTTAGCAGAGGATAATACCTCCACTGGGAGGGTGATTCGTGGTAGACGCCTGAGCCAGGCGTTGGTGATCGTGCCGAAAGAGCGTAGAGCTCAACTTAGGATGCAGGTTACCTCAGCGGAACATAACGATCTTGTGAATCGTATTCGTGAAGCAGTATCCAAATGGTGCCGGGACGGGTATCCCGGAGCGACCGCTGCCACACGGCAACTGCTGCACCACTGGCGTAGCGAAGCGAACGATCCTCGATTGTTCTTCGCTCAGGTTGAAGCGGCCGAAACGCTGATCTGGTTGACCGAAGCCGATGCCAGACGCTACCGAGCACTCGCGGAAATACGCCAAGAATTAAGCGATGACAACCGTGGCTACAACGACGGTATCGACCGGCTTGCGGTGAGGATGGCGACGGGTTCCGGCAAAACCGCGGTGATGGGTATGGTGATTGCTTGGCATGCTGTGAACGTTGCGGTTTCGTTGCGTCGTGATGGGCGCTACACGACATGTTTTCTGGTGCTCACACCGGGGCATACGGTGCGTGAACGTCTGGCGGTTCTGAACCCGGCACATCCAGAGAACGTTTATGACGAGATGCGGCTGCTGCCGGAAAGCAAACGCAGTGCTTTGGGAGCGGTGAAAGTGCGGGTGTTGAATTTCCATGCTTTCCAGCGTAGGGACCGGCTCGGGGAAGCAGCCAGCGACGCTAAGAAACTGCTGAGGCGTAATGCGCAGCAGCGGGCATTCACCAGGGCCCTCCGTGAAGCATCCAGTAATACTGAGAATCCCCTGAGGGCACCTCAGGAGTTCGAGTCGATGTCTGCGGTGTTGACTCGGACGCTGCGGGGATTTCCCACCGGTAGGGGAGCACCAAAAGTGTGTGTACTCAACGATGAAGCCCACCACTGTTACCTGCCCGAAGCGGGACGGCGTGTGTCTGAGGACGACGACAGCGGAGCCGCTGCGGTCTGGTTCAGTGCTCTGGCAGGGCTGCGTGATGAGGGCAGACTCGGACCGGTTTATGACTTCTCGGCGACACCAATTTTCATAGAGGGAACCGAACGAAAAGAACGCATGTTTCCTTGGGTGGTGTCTGATTTCCCGTTGATGGACAGCATCGAGTCGGGCTTGGTGAAGATTCCGCAAGTGCCAGTGGACGATGACTCGGCAAGTGAACAAGTGCAGTGGCGGCATCTGTATGCGAACACTACCCCCAAGCGGGTCAAACGCGACGATGTGCCAGCGGAACTCAAACGGGCGATCAAAGCGTTGTACGCCAGCTACAAGCAGAAGTTCAAACAGTGGATGGAGCCCGATGATTCTGCGAAGCGGATGCCGACTCCGCCTGTATTCATTGTTGTTGCGAACGACATCGCCAACGCCACAGCGATCAGCGACTACATAGCGGGCTGGTCGGAGAAGCAGTCCGACGGATCGATCAGGTATCACAAGGCGGCGTGCCCGCTGTTTGCGAACTACTGGGACGACGGCCCATCCGAGCGTGTCCATACGCTGCTGGTGCATTCACAGCTTGAAAGCGACCAGCAGCGGCTCAGCAGAGCGATCAAATTGCAGGTTGACAGGCTGCGAGTGTCCGATGATAAACGGATCGACCGTGAGATCGTGCGTGGTGCGCTGAACTCGGTCGGCAAGCCAGGCGGCCTGGGTGAACACATCCGTTGTGTGGTGTCGGTGCAAATGCTCACCGAGGGGTGGGACACCCGCACAGTTACTCACGTGCTCGGGTTCCGGCCTTTCTCCACTCAGCTGCTGTGCGAACAGGTCACGGGGCGTGCTCTGCGGCGTTCCAACTACGACAACTACGACGAAGACGGCCTGCTCGTGCCTGAATATGCTGAGGTGATCGGAATACCGTTCGAGTTCATGCCCGTCAAACCCGGCGACAACGGTTCATCACCACCGAAACCTCGCTACGAGGTTCGTAGCATGGCCGGTCGGCGGAACCATCGCATTGAGTTCCCTAACGTGGAACAATACCTCACCGAACCCGGAGCCAGTGGGTTCTGCCTGGACGAGCAGCGGGTCAGAAGATGGACACCCCAGGGGGCTCAAGAAGCACTGTTGTCGGGAACAGTGGGAGGCACAAGACACATCACAGCACAATCCGACGTCCGGCCTCAACACGCCTTCGCCGATCTCGCCGGTGAACTTGTGAAACGCTGGTGCCAGCGCATGGCTGACGAGAGGGAAGGTCAGCGTGCCCGCCGGCGTATGCTGTTCCACGACGCTTTCAGGATCGTCAAGAGATGGGCAGAACTTGCCGAGGTTACCGAAGATCACTACAACGGAATCGGGTCGAGCAACCAGGAACAAGCCATCAAACAAATCGACGACGCATGCGTACCAACGGACGGCACGCAAGACCGTCTCGTTGCAGCGTTCGGATACAAGACGCTGCTTGACACCTCCCGCGTCTGGTTCGAGACCAGTCTGCCGGACCGCCACACCACCACACACTCGGAACTGAACATAGCAGCCTGCCACTCGCGATTCGAAGCGGTCTGCGCCAAAGTTCTCGACACACATCCAGAAGTTGGCAGCTGGGCCCGCAACTTCCGCCTCGGCTGGACCGTTCCCTACCTATGGGAGGGCGCATGGCACAGTTACGAACCCGATTTCGTGGCACGACTATTCGCAGGCCATGAAGACGAAGACGCTGTACATCTCATCATCGAATGCAAAGGCGCACCCGATGACCACAGCACACGCAAAAGCCAGGCCGTCACCCAAAGATGGATACCCGCGGTGGCTGCCTCAGGGCAGCTGCCAAGCTGGCTGCGCCGATGGTCGTTCGTGGAGTTGACCGAACCCGGACGCCTCTCAGCCGATCTCAACACCGTCATTCGGCAAGCCCGCAAACAGTATCCAAATATAACCACCCGGCAGGCCCGCGACCAGCACCCGGACACCGCTGTCCGGCCGGTTCGCTGCTAACATCCGAACATCGCCGAACAAGGAACGGAGTGATGTCCAAAAAACCCGCATCCAAGTCCATCGACCAGTACTCGTATCCTTCTGCTGAACGCTTCAACCTGCCAACCGACCAGACTGGCAAAACCATGAGCGACACCGACCGCCGTCCGGTTCTGCACAAACCCCGCACACGTGAGGTAGACGACGAACCCGTCCTCGCCTGGAACCGCCAGCCGTCAACCGACGGCCACGCCGCTCACCCCCTATACGTGCGCGAGAAGGTCCATCCCGCAGTGTTAGTCCGGCTTCTAAAAGGTGCGGGTGTTCAGTTCCAACTGTTCAAAGACTTCAACGGGTTGCCCTCGCCGCACGCCGCCTATGAGTGGTACCAGCATGCAGCCAACTGGTCGAACCGTCTCATCCACGGTGAAAGCACACGTGTGATGGCATCGCTTCTGGCTCGTGAAAGCATGTCCGGCAAAGTCCAGATGATCTACTTCGACCCACCATACGGGATGGGCTACAAGTCCAACTTCCAGGTGTCTGTGAACAACCGTGAAGTACCCGACAGTGCTAAAGGCCGACCGCACGACACACGCACAATCCGAGCGTTACGCGACACCTACGAGCGCGGCATCCACTCCTACCTTGATCTCACCCGCGAGAAGCTAGCCCTCATGCGGGAACTGCTAGCGGACAGCGGATCGCTGTTCATGCAGATAGGTGATGAAAACGTTCTGCGCGTCGGACTGTTACTAGATGAGGTGTTCGGTGCCGAAAACCGTGTAGCGTTGATCCCGTACGCAACTGCTGGTAGTTCATCGTCGAAGACCCTGCCCAGTGTTGCGGATTTCCTGCTGTGGTACGCCAAAGGCAAACAACAAGCCAAGTATTACCAGCTCTACGAGTCGCTTACTCGTGCCGAGAAGATCGAACACATGGGGTGGGATGCGATGGTAGAACTCGAAGATGGCACCACCCGGCAACTTACGAAGAAGGAAAGGGTCGACCCGGATGTTCATCTTCCTAGCGGTGCCCGCACATACCGGCGGATGCGGCTAGCTTCGCCTGGCACATCCACCACAGGACGCTCCGACCCGTATTTCTGGAACGGACAGGATTGGCCGTGCCCAACCGGTGAGCAATGGCGTGTGTCTATGGAGGGCATGGATCGCCTTGCCCAGCTAGGTCGTTTGGATGCAGCTGGACCGAATTCTTGGCTGAGTTGGAAACGATATGAGGACGAAGTACCGGGACGGCGTATCAACAACATGTGGCACCGGCAGATGTCTGCTTCCGATAAGCGTTATGTCGTGCAGACTGCCGCCAGTGTGATTGAGCGGTGTGTGCTGATGTCCACCGATCCTGGGGATCTGGTGTTCGATCCTACTTGTGGGGGTGGTACTACTGCTATGGCTGCCGAGAAGTGGGGTCGGCGTTGGATCACGTGTGACACGTCGCCGGTTGCTGTATCCATAGCCCGTCAACGTCTCGCGACTGCGACTTTCCCTTACTGGACGCTAGCAGACTCCAAAGATGGCACACTCCAGGAAGCGAGACTCCAGCACAGCCTCCCGCAGTCGGATGGTGCGAAGCATAGCACCCAACATCACAGAAATCCATCGCAACCTCCCGCGGATGAGTGGAGCGACGACCCTGCCCATGGTTTCGTTTACGAACGAGTCCCACAGGTCTCAGCCAGTATTCTAGCTTACGATCTTGATCCCAATCCGACAATGCTTGTGGATAAGCCTTACAAGAAGCGTGGTGTGGTACGGGTGTCGTCACTGTTGACGGTGGAGAGCGAACAACCTTGGGCGACGGTCATACCGTTTGAAGGCACAGACGACGAGGAGGTGGTCGCTCACGGAGATTTCTTAGAAGCGATCGAAACCGCACTGCTGCATCACACTATTGACGGTGGACGCGACAACACCGACATGACGGTACGTGCCCTGGAACCGTGGCCGAGCACTTCGGAGCTGCTTGTCTGGAAATCTGTTTACACGATCAACGGTGGTGCAGCCGAGCATTACGCAGCGGTCATGGTCGCCGCAGAGGACGTGACCGTGCCCGGTGAGCTGATCCGTGAAGCAGCCCGAGAGACTGCTGACAGTGCTGAACGGGCCGATGTGCTGCTAGTCGTAGCGTATGCGTACGGTCCCGACGCTCCCGCAGAAGTCGGACGTATCAAAGTAGCCAGAGCGCAGATAAACCGTGATCTCATGATCCGGGACCTCTCAGACGAACCCGGCCACGAAGCGTTCGTGATTATTGGAGAGCCGGATGTCCGCATAATCAACGACTATCCCAAAGGTCGGATCGCTGTTGAGGTTCTCGGGTACGACACTTTCAATCCCGCCACAGGCAGCGTTTCCGATGGTGGACCCGAAGATGTGGCATGCTGGATGCTGGATACCGACTACGACGGCGAGAACTTCTTCGTACAACGTATGCATTTTCCCGGCGCCAAAAACGACCGCCAGATCAAAAAACTCCTCTCAGCTCTCGGCAGAACCGACGTCGACGGTGTAGAACGAGAAGCACTCACAGCGATGCGTTCAGCCCCTTTCAACCCGCCTGAACGAGGACGGATCGCCATCAAAATAGTCACCGCCACAGGCATGGAAATGACCACAACGAGAGAGCTATAAACGGCAGTGTCCGACCTCAGTGTCAGTGTCAACACCCGCTTTCGCTAAGGAGAACCCCATGAACATTCCCACGATTGACATAGAAGCCCTGAACAAGATCCCCGAGAATGTCCAGAAAAAAATAGATCAGACTGATATACGTAACCATCTGGAGCAACTGATCCGAGTTCTCAACAATGAAGATTTACAAGAAGATGAACATAGACAGTTCTTAAATGTCTTGACTTCATGGATCATTGAAGTACTCTCAAATACCACCGAACCCCTGTTTCTGAGTCTAAGCCACCTAGAACAACGCCTAAGTGATGTTGCATCCCACGCCAGGCACAAAGATTTCAATGCTGTAAGGCAATTCGTCCCTGACCTCCTCAAAGAACTGGCCTCTCTACCAACTATCCGTCCTGAGTATTCCATAGAGTCAGCGCAAGCGTTAAACGTTTCCATTCGCAGTGCTAGACAACAACTAGTTTCCACAGGAGAGCAACTAGCTGCTGATCTTGAGGAGACTAAAAGCTCCTTCCAAGAAACGTTGGATAGTTACTCAAAGGAGATTGAAGAGATAACAAGCAGCCGTTCACAAGAGATAGAAGAAACAGTAAGAGGTCAATCACAAGAAATCGAAGAAATAGTAAGGAGTCGATCACAGAAGATCAACGAAGAAGCTGAGCGAACACTCGGAGAGCTATCCGTTGCAGAGAACCAAGTTGCAGAAAAGCACGAAGCAGTTTTGAATGAAATGGAAGAGTTGTTAGCGAGCTTGCAGGGGCGGTATGGTTTCACGGCTACACAGGTGCTCGGTGGAGCCCACGAGTTAGCCGCTAAATCTGAAGAGGATGAAGCTGCTAAGCACGAGATAGTGTCACGATGGACCATGTGGGTAGCTGTAGCGTGGGCGGGGCTTGCACAGCTCGCTTGGGTACTTGGTTGGACACCCGAATGGGATAGATGGTTCGACGTTTTTCGTAGCTTCCCTATCCTTGGCAGTCCGGTAGTGATCTTATTATTCGTAGCCAGACGCGAGGGACGAATAGCATCTGAACATCGTTCTAGACATGAAAGGCTGCAAAGCTTGTCGTTGCAATTCAGGTCTTGGGAGCCCTATCGTGACACTCTCAGCGAAGAGGTACGTTCCGACCTCGAACGCGAGGTCACACCCAGGCTGTTTACTGGTGATGTCCAGTCACTGGAGAAGTCGACTTCGTAACACCTCTATGTTTAGTATTGGCGTTTGGTAGTCAGCACCCACATTCTGGCCACACATGCCTATTTGAGGGCAAACAAGAACCAGCTCGCCAAGCTCGTGTTGGAGCTGCCAAAACCTCCGCAACATCAGCTCGTAGCAAGACTTCTTCAAGCCCATCGGTGTCGAAAGAAGCATCCAAAGAAACATCCACTGGCTGCGGGACTCAGGTTCTCACTGGGGTGGCGTTAGTGGCGTCTTTGGTTTTATTACTGGCGATTCTACGTCGGTACTCCCGCCGCTAGAATTATTGTAAGTCACTGCATGGTCGCGTTGCTGTGCTGTATCTGTGTTCAGGTTCTTGTCGTAGGCGTTTGTGTTCGCAGTAGGTGGACATGACAATCGCCAAGCATAGCACAGATCGGCTCGACATCCCCCCCCCAACACCCCAACGTGGGTTTAAACGCAGGCAGTGCCATTCACATGCGAGGCCTACAGGACTCGTCGTTACTGTCGGAGGTTCCTGACAACATGGGACTAAGTGCCTAGGGTGCTTCTTATTCAGTGAAGTCGAATGTGGTGCTGCCATTGGCGGACAACGAAGAGTTGGTGAAGGCGCGGATTGATGCGACCACGGGAGCTGCTGCTTTGGTGCACCAGTCGACCATGTCGTTGACATTCTCCATGCGAGTGCTGTTTCCATCCGGATCAGACGCATCCTCGGGCTCCGCGTTTGTCAACGTCAGCTGTTGATGACGGGTTCCCATCACAGCCAAAGCCAGGGCCGCCATGATCGCCCCGAACTGGTGTGTCAATGCTTCTGCCGTATCATTTGAGGCTTTGGAACGCAGGATCTCTTTGCGCAACCACTTGTTATCGGCGTTGTAGCGGAATTCATAGGAACCTTCACCTGTGTCTACTTTGCGTAGCGCGGTGTTGGAGTCGAACGGCTCGGGTACTTGTTCGCTCCATTGAGACTCGTAGACCGGTTTTATCTCCGGAGCGTTCCCTTTCGGTGGTTGGCGTCTCGGTTTGGAGGGGCCTGGATCGCCGGGTTTCTCGGGGGGTTGTACGGTCAGTTCTATGGTGCTGACGAACTCGGAAGTCTCCGGGTTGTCGTCAGCGACGGTGAACTTGTAGTGGACAACTTCACCCTCTCCGGCATCGTCGGGGAGACGCAGCCTCATCTCGGCGGTTCCGCTGCTCAGATGCCATCCCTCCATCAGGTGGTCTGCGTTGTCCCAGGAATCGTCGCCGGTTACTATGTCAAGAAACCTCACACCTGGAGCGTCGTGCCGGTCGAAGTAGTCGTCACGGGCGTCGGTTTCGAACACGAACCGGTAGTAGCTGCGTTCCAGGGGCGCATCTCTTTTCAGGTGGCCGTCCCGTGCTTTCCTGAGACGGAAGAATGTCGGGAACTTACGAAGCTGCGGTTCCAGTTCATCTGGGGTGAAGGGCTTGTGAGGGTTGGGAATGTCGGTGCCATCGATCAGGAACCGGCCGAGGTCGGGGTTCTCCAACAGGCAGGACTTCAAGAACTCCTGAACTGTTCGCTGAGCCTGCTCGTCTGTGATGCCTGCATAGCGGGCACGCTCATTGCGTAGTTTCTTCAACGCCGGGTGCTTGTTCAGGGCTTCTGCCAGACGTTTCTTCACCTTATCCGCGAACACTGATTTTGCCAGCCGGTCGCGACTGGTCATCATCAATGCTGCCTCGTGGGAGCTGCTTATCTGCGAGCAGTCCACCACAACCAGCAGCGATTTGCGCAAAGCGTCGAGATCTACGGCTCGTCTACTGAAGAAGGCGTCGGGTAGAGTGGCATGAGTCTGACCGCTGAGCATGAACAGCACGCCATCGGAGCGTCTCCAATCTCCCGCAGGTTTTTTGAATGCCCAGACCGTGACATCGAAGGCCTGCTCATCAACGCGGAACTGTAGAGTCTTGGGGTAGCCTCCCCACTCCAGAATACTTGATGGGTTTCTGAGGTTCGCCAGGCGGCCCATGATCCCTGTGAGCACGACCGTGGGTATCTTGTCCGCGACGCGCGGAAAGGCCCGGCATTCGTACAGTTTGACCGGTAGCAATGCCTGCGGCATGCGTAGTTCCAGCTTGCGCAGCAGCGACAGAGATGGTTGTCCCGTCTGAGCAGACTGGGTGATGTAGGTCGTACGGATGTATTCGTACAACTTCGTCAGAGTACCCCATCGGGCTGTCCTCGCGTAAGGTTCAGCGCGTCCGCGCTCCTCCGGGGCCTGCGGGAAGATCGCGAGCTCGGCCGCGTGAAACCTCAAGACCTGTCCGTCCGGTGCCAGATACTTGAATGTGGGGGTCTTCTCCGTGTCCTTAGCAGGGAATCTCCTAATGATTGTGAAGCCCCACTCGGTGTCATATCCGGCAGATGCGTAATCAGGGTTGCGCCGGGAGACGATCAACTGCAGGTTGTGCGCGTGTACACGGCCCGCTCCGCAGAATCTCAGAGCTCCAGTGCCACCCATAGTATGCTTGCCCTGCACGAACGGAATCGAGCGTTTGTTGCCGGTGTTCAGCGAACAGAACGTAGAGGCGAAGCTGTCGGGTTCTTGTCCTTCACCTGAATCGGCGACGGTTATGCTGGCGAATCCGTTCTTGTTGAGATAACCGGTAGCTGCGACGGTTATGTACTCCGCATGCTTTTTGCGTATGCTTGAGGACCAAGCCGCTATGTTGCCGGCTCGTGAGACCTGTTCGGTTTTCATTCCGTGATCGAACCACTGAAACACCGCTTCCATCCCGTTGGCTGGCACGTTATCGGCGTCTTGCGGGTCGAGTTTGCGCGAATGGCAGGCGTCAAGCATACGGGCGTCGATGGAGTTGACGATCTTCTCCACGAGAGCGGCTTCGGCTGCTTCCTGTTGACCGCCGATCACTGAAGCGTTCGCCTCATTCGCTCCGAACACGGCCCACGCCGAAGTATCGTCCCAGTATCCAGTGTCCTTCAAGACAGACTCGACTTTTTCCTCCGTGTCGGCTCGTATCAACTCTTCACACAACGACCTTATGGTTAAGATCGAGCCATGGTTCACGGAATCGAATAGACTGGGAGAGGCAGATCCTCTAGTCATCGTTCTTTTCCAGTCATCTTCTCAAGTCCTCTCTTCTACATTACATGCTAGAACCCAAACCGCACCGCTGGAGGGGTAAGCCAGAGGAGTAGATCAACCAGTGTTCATCGTGGTGGAGATACTCAGACGACAGAACCTCTCTGTACCAACCCTTCACAAGTGAGACGCAGAAATGGTTCTAGCCGCTAGCAGGTTTCGGTTTCGAAACGTTGGATGTTCCGGTCTGTGCTGCTGAACTCGACACCGATGAGATGGACCTGAGTGTTGTCTGCCCGGTAGCGGTCCGCGTAACGGTGCTGTTTGAGCTGTGCCAGGGCAGCACCCGGATTGGACTGTTCGATGACTTTGAACTCGAATATGTATACATGACCACCGACACGCACAGCCATATCTAGTCGGCCTGAACTGGTGCTTTCCTCCACGACAACGTCAAGTCCGAGCGCGGCGAAATAGGAATAGAAAACACTGGCATAGTAACCTTCATAGCGAGCGATGTTGTTATTGATGTGCCATTGGTGCGGTACACCTGCGAAGAAAGCGTGGAACAACCGCTCGAGACCGGCGATGTTGTTAGTTTCGAGTAGCTCGTGCAACCGTGACTGGTTCTCATAGACACGAGCCGTACTCGGATCCAGACGCCGCAGCATGTGATCGTTGAGACTCTGGCGGACTTCGAGGTTGGGGTAAGTCAGCCGGTACTGGGCCCGAACTCCCACAGGTACTTCACTGTCGATTGTGAGATATCCGGTTTGGAATAGCAACGCCTCAGTAGTGATGTGGTCCACATCGAAAGCAGACAGCAAATCCTCACTTGTCACTATTCGGTCCAACTCAGCGGAAACGATGCGCCGTCTGAACAGAGCCTCAACCAGAAACGCAGGCGAACCGGTCTCAAACCACCACGCCCCGAACCTACGCTTGTCGAAGAGCATTAGCACTCCAAAGGGGTTGTACACCCGCTCGTTACCCGTCCAGCAGTAACCGTTGTACCACTGCCGGATCTGTTCCCTGTCAAGACCAACAAGTTCAGACGCGAAGACCGTGTCGAGATCGGATTCAGTATAACCACAAATCGCACCGTAACGCCGATCAAGGGTTATGTCGTTGAGGATGTTAAGCCCGGAAAACAGGCTCACCTTGGAGAACTTACTGACACCGGTAAAGAAACCGAACCGGATATGAGCGTCAGCGTCCTTGACCGCCGCATAAAACCCACGCAGGAAATCCCGGTTAGCGCGTGCTGTTTTACTTTCGATTGGGTTGCTGTTATTGTCAGGTTGCCTTGAGAACAACGGATCCAGAATAGGTTTGTCGTACTCGTCTACGAGAACCACCACTCGACGCCCGGTTTTGCGGTGAAGATCCCGCAACACCGACTGGAAACGTCCTGCAGCGGTCTCATAGCTGGGAGCAATCCCGGCGTTGCCTTCAATCTCGGTGAACTGCTCGGAAACACTTGCTTGTAGCTCCCCGGACTCGGTGAAAACACCACTACCGAAACTCAACTTCACCACCGGGTGACGCACCGGCCAATCCCAGCGGTCGTGAATAGCGAGTCCCCGAAACAACGGTTCGTTCCCCTCAAACAGCTCCTTGATCGTATCGACGAGCAAACTCTTCCCAAAACGACGAGGCCGCGACAAAAAGAAATACTTGCCCTCATCAACCATACGCTCAATCCAAGGAGTCTTGTCCACATAATAAGAACCCACACAACCAGAATCCATCTCACCAGAATCGACCCCTCGAATCTCCCGGAATGTCTGCACTCCAATCGGCAACCGGCACTTCTTCACCCACTCATCCTACCCCCGACCCGGCAAAACTGTGACACTCCAGTGGGCTCCGTTGAGGAAATGCAGTGTCGGCATAATGAGACATCCAGCACTCCGGACAGTCCATTGTTCTCTCACCGGTCCTGGGATGTAGACTCGTCACAGCTCCTATCCAGCCTGCTTGAAGACGTGCTCTCTGATCCGGCGATGACTGAATCCACGCCAAAAGGTTGTACGGCACATTACCTGAAGTTAGCAGTCAGTTTGGACATCCTGTCGGACACCGAACGACATGAGGTTGTCGGAGATGCGATGCCTCCTAGCCGCTCTGTTCCTCTCACAGCACAGAACACTCGAAGCGTCTGATTCTTCGCTAATGGGGGGGGGGGTGTGGTGAGGGGGTTTGTGTCGTATGTTACGACTATCCTGATTCTTGTGAGCACATCCAAA
Organism: Acidimicrobiaceae bacterium; assembly: GCA_028820455.1. Classification (GTDB taxonomy): domain Bacteria; phylum Actinomycetota; class Acidimicrobiia; order Acidimicrobiales; family Aldehydirespiratoraceae; genus JAAXHB01. Next base: position 6,367 of record JAPPJC010000083.1, on the reverse strand, counting down.
CCGCTAGCTGCGGGCAATGACACCGTCTTCTACTTGGGTCGGGGCATCTACGACATCAACGAAGTGGCGCGCCTGTTGCGCAGAGGGAAGATGCGCATCGCGGGGTGGACTCGTGAGCGCAGGAACAAGCCGCCACTGTTAACAGAAGAACTGGCTGGCCTGTTCAGCTTCTGGGATCTGCTCAGTCTACGAGTCATAGCGGAACTGACCAGGAGAGGAGTGTCACGTGATCACATCGCAAGAGGTGCTGAACACCTAGCGCAAACTCTTGGTACTGATCGTCCTTTCGCCCATAGGGGGCTGGCCACAGTGGGTGAAGGTTTTTTCGCTAAGATCGCCGACGGTTGGGAAGATGCCGAAATGCATGGACAGCTGGCGTTCCAAGACATGATCCGTCCGTTGCTCGAGCCCATTACGTTCAACGATTCGGATATGGCCGCGATTTGGAGGCCTCGTGTGGGAGTGTGGATCAACCCTGCGGTGCAAGCGGGTGCTCCCTGCGTGGAGGGCACGAGAGTTTCCACTCATCTGCTTGCGAACATGCTAGACCTCAACGAGCCGGATCCCGCGGATCTCGCAGAGATATGTGACGACTACCGACTCGCCACCGAACAGGTGCGTGCAGCCCTCGACTACGAACTCGTCCTAGCCGCCTAGTCAGAAATCGTGGCATCATTAGAGGCACAGACCAGGGTCAGGCTGTTATTCGACGAGAATCTGCCTTGGAGAGTGGCGGCTGCTCTTCGGATACTCCAGTATTCCGTGTCTTATGTGGGAGACGAAGACGCAAATCCGGCCAGTCCTCTTCGCGGTTCAACAGACATGGCAGTACTTGAGCATGCAGTGGAAGTCAACCAGATCATCGTTACTTCCAACCTTGACATGATCCTGCTCTGTGCTGAGCGACGTCAACAGGTGATATGGATCGATCCGTGGGGACGACACCTTCGTCGAGTAGACATGGTTCTCTTAGTGTTCAAGAACATCAACGATTGGATAGAACAATTTGAAAACACATCTGAGCCAGTGTGTCTACGGGCTATGCGTACCAAAACAGAGATCCTCGAACTTGAAGAAGCAAGACACCGCGTTCGCAATCGCATGGGTCGTATTTCACGCAAGCGAGCCCAAACAAAACAACCTCGACCTCTCGGTGGATTGCTCGCAGAGTAGAGCTGTTGATATGGGGATAAGCCCCGCGACCGCTGCTATCCGCTAATCATCACTATTGCACCCCCTGGCAGTAGATGACCGGGCATGGCATGATATTTCAGCTTCGCTATTTTCACGATACTACTGTCTACTTTATGTTCCAGTAGGTCGTCGGTGCCTGTGTACCACGGGTAGTTCCCCTTGTTTAGCGGTACTCCAGGAAATGAAGTTGGGGTGGGGTGAAAATGTTGAGCGTATCCCAGTGGAGCCGGTTGCCTCCAAAGATGAGATTACCGATCCCAGAAAATTCTTGTCGCGTTTTTAATGCTATATGACACATTTTCGCGACAAGAAAATATTACACAACCTGCTGGACATTTCCATATCACGTTTTCTTCCCCACATGAGAATTCTTGTGATGAAAGAATGCATCTCCGAGTTTCTCGTCAGGTCTTAGACCAGACATACGATTTGGGAAACACCTGCGGGCCTGCGGACAAACAACTGAGCTCACAACACACTACCAGCAGAAACCAGCGTGCATTCGGGAATCGCCTACTTATAAGAAAGTTGTAGGAATGTTGTAGAAAAGTTGCAGGAATTGTGGGTGGGTTGTGGACTGTAATGGATTCGTAGGAGTAGGAACTTGCCCGTCAATCTCCGACGACGATCTGAATATGACCCGCTAACAGCACTCGGGTGCTATGAGTGATCAGACAACGTCAGACGTGAGTATGAGCCAGCCAATTGAGAATGGCTTCAACCAGCTCGTCGGAGTGGCGGCGGTCCGTGAAAAGGTGATCGGCACCGTCGACGGTGTACAGGGTCGCAGAACCCGCCTCGGCCAGCATCTCGGTCTGGTTGCGTTCCACTACGGTGTCAGCTCCAGCTTGCACCACAAGCATGGGCAGTCCCAATTCGGTCGCAGCAGCTATCACATCGTGGCGGCGTAGATCGTCAAGAAAATCACGTCCCAGCCGCACTGGGTTCGGCCCGACGTTCACTTCGGCTGCACCCTCGGAACGAATCTGTGCCAGGGCAGCGGGCGAGAAGATGTGCTTCACATGTGCCACTGAGGCTGGAGAGGCTACCGCCACCACCGCAGTTACGGTGCGCAACCGTGACGCGGTCAGTACCGCGACAGCACCACCCAAACTGTGACCGATCAACACGCACGGCCCGGCACCCCGCTTGATAAGTGCCACCGCTGCCGCGGTGATGTCACTCACATTGGTGGCAACAGTCGTGTCGGCTAGCTCACCGTCACTGTCGCCCAGACCAGTGAAATCGAACGTCAAGGTGAGATATCCGCCACCGGCGAGGCCCTTAGCGATACGAACGGTGGTAAACAGATCCTTGGAACAGGTGAAACAATGGGCCAGCAAGGCAGAGCCCATAATGTCAACTCCCGAAGCGGGACGGTACAACGCACCAGCGAGTTTCGCTCCAGCTCCGCCCGTGAATTCGAGCCGCTCAACCGTCGGTACAGAAGACACCCTCTCAGTCACTGGAATATTCTATCAGACACATCAGGAGCCGGGTACTGATGTTGCGTTTTCAGACGGACGCGTCCAGCTCGAACCGCGCCGGATTCCAGATGACTTTCGCGAGATCCCGGTAGAGTTCCTGTCGTTCGTCGATGTCCTCCTTGGTGAACTCCGAGGGGTACGGCTTGAATGCGAGGCTGTGATCGTCACACAGCCGTTGGAAGGCCGGATTGTTCTTGTAAGCCATCGGGTGCAATGACCGAGCGAGTGGGTTTTGCGAGTTGTAGTGCTCTACTTTCTCTCCGTAGGGCATGTCGCGGTAGCTCGCGTTGAAGTTTTTGGGTAGAAGCAGCAGGCCACCGATCTTGTTGCGGTGTTGTTGAAAGTCGTGCTCAGACTCAAACTCGTGGGCGTGGCGATCATAGTGGTTCGCCCAGATATGCTCCACCTCGAAGGGATAGGTTCGATTCGAGTCCATATACTCATAAAAAGACACGCCGGTGGACCGCTCAGTGTCCAGCCATGAGGTCATTCGTGCGAGAAGGTACCGAATACGTCGCTTATTACCTCCGTGCAAAACTTGTCTCAGCATCCCATCAAGTCGTTCCTCTTCGTTCTCCAACCATTCTGACAACACATCGCGGACAATCTCGATCGGTTGGTTCCGTAAGTCCTTCATTAGATTGAACATCGTGTACACAATCGTGGAGTAACCGCAATTGCGGTAGTTGACTATTCGACGGACCACGTAGATGTCAAGTGCTCCCGCAACTAGAGCGACCTTCTTTCGGAAAGTGTCGTCATCGTCGTCGGGAGTGACTGCTGCAAGGATCATCGTCCGTTGGAGAGGCATTGATAATGAGGTCCAAGAGTTGTAGATAACCGACTCCAAACCGTCTCTGAATGTCCGCGTCATGTCCAACAGCTCAATGTATCGCTCACTCAACTTGAAGAACTCATGCTCCACGAATCGCCGATAATCATCTTCCCCGTCGATACCCAGTCTTTCAATGTTGTCACGGACCCACTTGTGGAAGGCCGTCCCGATGATGTCGAAGTCGCCTGGCGAGGCTTTCGCTTTCCTCTTCCGTATGGTTTCGGCATAATTGCCCCGCAACCAGGCTTTAACGAACTCCGTGTCGGCGTTCTCTTTGCAGTCTGTCAACTCCGTGACACGCTCTCGCCAGCGCGTATTGAGATCATGGATCACATGCTCGTCGCCAACCCTTGCGATTAGATAACCCTTTAGCATGTCGATGTTAGACAGATTGAGTCCCCTAGCGTTTATGGTCTCGAAGATTTCCAGTGCCATGTCCTGATCCGACACACTGATCTCCACGAAAGTTACTCGGTGCTGAAGCCAGTCGGCAAAATATGGAAGTATCCACTCGTCTTGACCACGTAGATCCTCGGGAAAGTGATCGTCAATGTAGCGGTATCTGTCCCAGAGGTTGCGCACGGACTCACTCTCATTGCCAGTGTCGAAGCCCGTGTTTTCGAGTATGGACGTTAGACACTTCTCGCGTTCCCCAACATCCAGATTGAAGGTTCGCCTGCCCATATATCTCGAGTAGATCAGCTGTTCTAAGGAGTTCGCGTCCTCCGGGTGAGTATCGGCGAGCCACCTCCGCATACAGATGAGCAGAAGGGTCAGGGTCGTGATCCTTTGCTGTCCGTCCACGAGATAGCAAACGCCGTCTCGTCGGGCGGTGACGATCGAACCGAGGAAGTAGGGCAGGTAAGACTCTACGTGCCGCCGTTCATGCGATGGCTCGTACTCGCTGAGGAAATGGCTGGAGAGGTCATTGATGAGCTCTTCTACTTGGACTTCCGCCCATTTATACTCTCGCTGATAGAAATCCAAACCGTAGCGCGTGTGCGACAACAACTGACTCACCGATCGGGCTGTTCCGACGATCTGTTTTATGTCCATCACGAGCCTTTCTTGTTTTATGCTTATATCGAGGTGATGAATTAACTATAGCAGGCTAAGCAGTATAGACGGGAGTCAGGTACGCGGTCGTTGACATGCATGAAGCAAAAACACACCTATCGCGGACGCTAGACGCGAAGGACGAATAGCATCTGAACATCATTCTAGACATGGGAGACTGCAAAGCTTGTCGTTGCAGTTCAGGTCTGAGGATGGTTGGGGTTTTTGTGTGTGGTAGTGGCTGCTGCGTGGGGTGGTCGTGGGGTTGGTTGACCTGTTGTGGAGTGTTGGGTTAATGTTGGTTAATGTTTTTTGTGAGGTGGTGTTACAAAGTGGTGTTGAGTTGTGTTTGTGGGGGTTACACTGTCCGTCATGGCGTGTTTTGTTAGGGTTCGTGTGGCCTGTTTTCGCGTTTTTGGTTTGATCCGTTTTCGTGTGATTGTTGTTGTTCTGGTGGTTGTGTTGGCTGCTTGTTCAGGGGGTGGTGGTCCACGTTCGTTGACTGGCAAAGCAGCCGCCATATATGGTGGTGAGTGTGCACCCGCAGACGATAGGGAGGTCACGGTTTATTCTGGTAGGTCAGAGAACTTGATAGGCCCCGTGTTAGAGGCTTTTACCTGTGAAACTGGCATAGAAGTTGCTGTTCGCTGGGGTGATTCCACTGATCTTGCTTTGCTGCTGTCAGAAGAAGGTGACCGCACTTTGGCTGACGTGTTTCTATCACGCTCTCCTGGCCCGGTAGGGTTTCTTGAAAGCAAAAGCCTGCTGGGTGTGATAGACGACGAGCTTCTCGGGCTTGTTGGTGAAGGCAACCAGTCGTCGACTGGCACCTGGGTGGGTTTCTCAGGCCGTAAGCGTGTGCTGGTTTATAACGTGGATTCGGTGTCTGCCGATGAACTGCCGCAATCGGTGTTCGATTTAACCGACGCCCGCTACCGGGATAGGGTGGCTATACCTGCTACCAACGGGTCTTTCGTCGACTGGTTTACAGTGTTCCGCGACCAGCATGGCACCGACGTAGCCAAAAAATGGATTAACGGCATGGTAGCTAACGGTGCTCGTTTTTATTCTGGTAATCGTCCGATAGTTGAAGCTGTTGGCCGTGGCGAGATCGATATGGGATTAGTGAATCATTATTACAACTACCAGGAATCCGCTGCGGCTGGTGACCGGCATCGTGCAGCCAACCACGACCTAGCCGACGACGATATCGGGTCGCTGTTAATCATCACTGCAGCCACAATCACCGCCAACAGCGAAAACACGGAGCTGGCCCACGACCTTATCGCATACCTATTGTCTGAGGCTGTGCAAAAGTATTTCACTGAGGAAACGTTTGAGTATCCACTAGCCGAAGGAGCGGAACCGGCAGAGGTTCTTCCACCTTTGCAGGCTTTAAAAGTCGGCACTGTCGATTTTGATGATCTAGGAGCCGGATTTGCGCAAACGATCGAAATCATAGAAGCAAGCGGCATTGTCAACCAGTAAACATAACGTTTACCCAATTTAAAGGGTCAAGATTGCTGGTCTAGAGTAGTAGGGTCAACACAGAAAAAGCAGCTGGATGGTAGTCCCAAAGTGTGGTCTGGATTGTGATGGGACGACAAAGGCAAAGAGTGTTAGTTGTTCTTTTTGCTGCTACAAGTCTTGGTGAGTCTTGAGTGGATTTGCAAAGGGTATTGGGTTGCAAACCGGGGGGGGGGGGGGGGGGTTGTTTTTTTTTTTTTTGGGGGGGGTTTTTTATGGCGGGGCCCCCCCAAAAGTTATTTAAAATTGGAAAAAAAAAAATTTTTTT
>JAPPJC010000021.1:6995-19612 GCA_028820455.1 Acidimicrobiaceae bacterium | reverse complement strand
GCTTTCAATACCCTCATAACGCAGTTACTGATACCCTCATAGCGCGATTTCCAGTATCCTTTTGGCGCGGTCAAACAATCGCACTGATACTTCCATAAAAACAGCCCAACCCAGGAGTACGTCTACGCCGAGCAGATGGTGCTCAACAACTACCAGGCGATGCAATGGGCTGTGGAGTTCGCTAGCTCCGGCGAAGCGTTCGCACCAGAACATGTGCTGGAGTTGCATAGGATTGTCACCGACGGCACACTTACCGACAATTCCCAAGCAGGTCGGATGCAACAGCCCAACGATGAACGGGTGACAGTCGTCTGGGACGATGGCAAGGTTCTGCATTACCCACCACCAGCTCATGAGTTGCCTGCTTGGCTCGAACGGCTTTGTGCTTTCGCTAATGGTGATACGGGGCAAGAATTCTTGCACCCGGTTGTTCAGGCTGTGTTGACTCATTTCTGGCTGGCCTAGGATCACCCATTCGCCGACGGTAACGGACGAACCGCTAGAGTACTCTTTTACTGCTTGATGTTGCGGTCGGGTATTGGCTGGCCGAGTACATCTCCATTTCAGCTATCCTGCGCAAAGCACCTGTGAAGTACGCCCGGTCGTACCTGTATGTTGAAACCGACTCGAATGATGTTACCTATTTCGTCATCCACCAACTGGAAGTCATTGAACGCGCTATCGCAGAACTGCGGCTGTATCTGACCCGAAAGAGCAACGAGATCACGGAAGTCGAAAGACTGATACAAGGCATTACCGAACTGAACCACCGGCAGTTGATCATCATCAGTGAGGCATTACGTGACCCACACCGGTATTTCACCATCGCAGGACAACAAAGACTACGCAAGGTGGCCTACCAGTCTGCGCGTACCGACCTTCTAAGTCTGGAAGACCTGGGCTTGCTGGAAAAGATACAGATAGGCCGAAAGTTTCACTTCCGTCCCGTGAACAATCTAGCAAACCGCATAACAAAGCTCTCAAACAAAACGACAGCATAGGCCGGACCAAGCCCAGCCGCAAAAATACACCGAACTGGACCACCAAACCGTATCACATCAATGAATTACTAACTTATTACTAAATTCTACTAAATTAGTAGTAAGTTTCATCGCAGCGGCCGCCGCGCCTCGTCCAGGTTCGCGTTGTCGGGCCAGCTGCAGAACAACTTACGCCCTAACAAAGTTCCTCTACTACCAGGCCGTAGGAGTCTCAACGCGTGGTACGGCTCCGGCCATACGGGGGTCGGTAGTGATGATGGGTGTGTCCAACTGTTCGGCAAGTTCGACAGCGTAAGAAGGTTGAGGAAGGATACTGCGAATGACCACGGCAGCGGTCTTTAGATGAGTATGCTTTAAAATTATGCAGAATTCGCGGTATGCAGCGGTTGCGGAGGCAGCCGAAGAATGGCAGAAAAGCCTGACCGATCCGTCTGGTCGTAATCAGCTTCTCTACTACCGTGATCTCAAAGTCGGAACCCTGGACATCAGCGATGCCTCGTCTGCTGCGATACAAAAACTCAAAGCAGGCAGAAAGACAACCATCGCCAATCTATACCCGGACAACGATATGGCATCCGAAGCTCGCAGAAGAGCTCGAACGATTGCCGGCAAAGCCCGCAGCAACTTTGAAGAACGCGGCGTGAAAACGCTTTACCTGGTGGTTGGTATGGCTACATGGGATAATCCCTCGACAGTAGGCACGAGAACCAAGCCCGCCGCTCCGGTGCTTATGTGTCCTTTGGAGATGACCGTAACCAGAAAAACCCAGCGAACTGTCTTGCAGATAACTGAGGACTGGGTTCTGAACGCAACTCTGAGTCACGATATCAGCACAAAATTCGACATAGAAATAAACAGAGAAACGCTTACTTCCGAGGATGAGTTAACCGGCAGCCTCACCGAAGAAATGAAGCAAGACATATTCCAAGAAATTCGTTCACACGCTGCTCCTATACCAGGTTTCGGCATTACCGACCGTATTGTGATCGGCAACTTTACGTATCGCAAATTAACGATGGTCGAAGAAATACGCAGAAATATTGACAAGCTTGCCGGTCACGACATTGTCGCTGCCCTGGCAGGGAACGTGGAAGCAGCTGAAACTGTTCGGAAACAGTCCGGCACTTTTGCAGTCACGCATTCTCTTCCCGATAATATCCGCATATCGGACGAGTTTCTGGTTCTAGATGCTGACTCGTCGCAGCATGCGGCAATGAATTTAGCACTCAGCGGAAAGTCTTTTGTGCTGCAGGGGCCACCCGGAACAGGCAAGAGCCAGACCATCGCTAACCTTATTGCCAGCATGATGGCTGAAAACAAGAGAGTACTCTTCGTGGCTGAGAAACGTGCCGCAATAGATGCTGTCATGAAACGCTTGAAACGAGTTGATTTGGATTGCTTTGTCATGGACTATCATGGCGGCAGGTCACGACGAGATGTGGTCAAAGAAATCGGTGACGCCCTAAATGAGATTTCCGAAGCCAGCCCCGAAAACCACATAATAGATCAGAACCGCCATGAGAGTGTCAGGAACGAACTGTCGGAATACGCTCGTGCGCTTCACGAAAAACACTCGCCTTGGGAATTATCATACTACGACACCATAAATAAGTTAACAGAGCTGAGTAGACCTGCAAGACGAAAGAATAAGAAAACGACAGCTGAAGTGGTTCTTCAGTTCTCTGACGGTGACCTAGAAAAATATGACCCAGCCTACGTTGATCACGTATGCGACCGGTTGCAACAGTGGGTGGATCTAAACCGTGGCATACTGAGCGGACAGTCACCCTGGGCTGGGTCTCCCATTACTGAACAAGCAGAAGTAGACGAGGTTCAAAAACTTCTCAGGGAGTTGCTACAGAACCACGTTCCGGCTTTACGCAAGTCGCTCACCCGGTTGTGCGGGACTCTCGAAATCGCAGACCCTGAAATGTCGGTCACATTAGAGGATTGTCGTGAGCTCATTGAAAACGCTGAGATTCTCGCTGAAATATTTGACACCCTTCCTAAGGAGCTTTTTGAAGTCGACTACGACCGGCTGAGCAGATGGTCTGAAGCCTTAGTTCCAGCTAGAACAGGAAAACTACGACGCTTCAAAGCGGCTATCGGTGACAAGAACTACCGTCAAGCAAAAAACGAAATCAAAGAGCAGTTTCAAAACAGTCGATTGAAGGTGACCGTATTCGCCGAACTTTTGTCGAAGCTGCTTGAAGTCCGAGAACTCCTGGGATGCACTTCAAAGCAGGTATCTGAACAGACTAGAAGTAATCTAGCTGTCGATCTTGAAGATTTCAAGGACGTTTACGACACATTGACCGACACATACGCAAGAATCACACAGTTGACACCGCAAGCTAGCTGGGAAACTCTTTCGCAATTCGATAAGAAGATCCGTCAACTGCTAGATGACGATACTACGTTGTCGCAGCTTCCGTTCATAGCTGACATTGAAAACGAGTTACGCCACGGCGAGCTGCAGAAAATCTTCAGCGTGGTTGAAACTGGCACGATAGAACCGGACGCTGCGGTAGCCACATTCAAGCGAGACCTCTATAACGCTCTTAATCGCACCATTAAAAGCCGCGAGCGCATCCTGATCACTTGTGTCAGTGACAGGCATCACAGGCTGATAAACGAATTCAAGGAATACGATAGAAGACATGTGGGCATTGGAGCTAGGCGGATAAAACGGAGAGTCGCCGAATTCGCGGTTATCGCAATGAACGATGAGCCTGAACAGCAAAGTATCTTACGCAAAGAAACCAACAAGAAAGCCCGTCATCGTCCGCTTAGAATCCTGATGCGAGAAGCGGGTCACGTTATATCAGCTTTGAAGCCGTGCTGGACGATATCACCTTTGGATGTGGCCCACGTTCTGCCAGTGGAAACCGACCTGTTCGACCTGGTCGTTTTCGATGAGGCAAGCCAAATCTTACCGTGCGATGCCATTGGGTCTCTGCTTCGCGCCCCACAGGCCATGATCGTCGGCGATTCACGACAACTACCCCCGACTACTTTTTTCGACGCGACCGCCGAAGACGAAGGCCGAGAAGACCAGTATGAAGACAGCATCTCTGACTACGAGTCGATTCTAGATGTCATGGATGCCCTGATCACACGCCGGATGCTCACCTGGCATTACCGATCCGAAGACGAAAGACTGATCGCTTTCTCGAACCGCCACTTCTACGAGGGCTCACTCACAACCTTCCCTGGAGCGATATCAGGCGAATGCCTCGAACACCACTTAGTCACCGACCGACGACCAGCGCAGAAAGGAAGCAGCCCGGGTGAAGTGACCAAAGTAGTGGAACTCATGCTTGCACACGCCCGTAACCGACCAGAGGAAACGCTTGGCGTGATAACAATGGGTCTCCAGCACGCAAGACGCATTGAAGCCGAACTCGATCAACAACTGCGACAGTTGTCTGATGAACTCGTGGACTTCTTTGAAGACAGCAACGAAGAACGTACGTTCGTTAAATCCATTGAAAGCGTTCAAGGTGACGAACGTGATGCTATTATCCTCAGCGTCGGATACGGCTGGGATCACAACGGGAGACTTCCCCACCGTTTTGGTCCTATAAACCAACAGGGAGGCGAACGTCGTTTGAACGTTGCCGTCACCAGAGCACGCAAACGGATGACCGTTGTTTCGTCTTTCAGTCACATCGATATCGACACTTCACGTGCTAAGGGTGAAGGAGTCCAAAGACTGCGAGACTATTTGCAGTACGCAGAATCCGGCGGCCGCCAGCTGAGCCGCGCTTCAACCCGTCCCGAGCTAAACGCATTCGAGCTGGACATATTCGACAAACTACGCGAAGCCGGCCTGCAAGTAGAAGCCCAGTACGGTGCCTCCGGGTATCGGATCGACTTCGCTATACGTCATCCGGATATACCGAACCGTTTCGCTTTAGCCGTGGAAGCCGACGGCGCGTCATACCATTCAACACCGACATCACGCGACCGGGATCGACTTCGACAAGAGAACCTTGAACGGCTCGGATGGAGGTTCTGCCGTATCTGGTCGACCGACTGGTTCAACGATCACCAAGCTGAAGTGGACCGCGTATGCGAAGAGCTGCGACGGGCTGTAAACACAGCCGACAACAGTCTACCACAAAGTCATACTGCAGTGTCGTTGCACGCAACTCCGGAATACTCGACGTCAGAAACCACGCTGAACCAGCGAGTGCACAAGCCGTCGTTTCTGTTTGAAATGCGCGGTCAACCGATTACAGCTTACACGACAGAACAACTGGTCGCACTTGCAAGGTGGGTTGTATCAGACGGCCGTCTCCGCACTAACGCCCAAATATTCGAGGAAATGTTCGCTGAACTCGGCTACAAAAAGCGGGGATCACGCATCCGGCAACGCCTGAATGAAGCCATTGACATCATGTAATCTAGGTGTGCGTTTCGCATAGGTTGTATCCGATGATGGATGCGGGGGTGGCCCTTTTGAATGCGCTGTGGGTCCTGTGTTGATTGTAGTAGTGTAGGATGCCTTTGTGGACTGTTGAGCGTTGTTTTTGTGAGGTCTGGTTGCGTATGTAGGCCCATTCTTCGAGCAGGGGCCGGTGGAAACGTTCGACTTTGCCATTGGTTTGAGGCGATAGGGCCGGGTACGTTTATGGCGGGTACCGGTGTTTTGAACAGCTTTGCGCTACGACGGAAACACTCACCACCTCTCCGTGTTGCATGCTGGGACGGTGGTCTCAAAGAGTGCGGAAGCGTGGTTCAGACGCGTGGGTCGACAGCTTGAACTCGAATGGATCGGGTTGATGGGACATGATTGTGACGATTGACAAATATGCTGTTAGAATGATATTATCGTGGCGTTGTCATGATACGGCCAGCATTTGAAACGGGAGAATGAACGGAGCTTCTGTGGCGAGCATCACAATACAAGACCTTGACGACGATGTGGAAGCCCGGCTGAGAATCCGCGCTGCCGATCATGGCCTCTCAGTGGAGGAGGAGGCGCACCGAATTCTACGAGAATCTGTCAAGAGGAGGCATCATCCCGCGCCAGCTGATCTAGCAGCGGCTATTCGCAGCCGTTTCGCTCCACTTGGTGGTGTGGAACTGGAACTACCGCCTAGGGAACTACAGCGTGATCCTCCTTCGTTCAACTGAGATATCGGGATGATCGTATTGGACACCAATGTTGTGTCTGAGTTGATGCGACCGTCACCTTCGCCTGCTGTGGAAGCATGGATGACCGAGCAGGACACAACAAGCCTGTTCTTCACCGCAACAGGCGAGGCGGAGTTACGTTACGGTGTTGCACTAATGGCCGCAGGTCGTCGACATGATGAACTCGCATCCACCGTTGAAGCGATGTTGAGAGAGGATTTCGCGGAACGGATTCTGCCATTTGACAGTGCAGCAGCACGCGCTTACGCTACAATCGCCTCGACACGCCGTTCTTCCGGTTATCCGCTGGCCCAATCTGATGGCCAGATAGCCGCCATAGCTCGTTCACGTCACATGGCTGTGGCTACACGCAACACACGCGACTTCAAAGACACAGGAGTGAACCTCATCAACCCGTGGTCGTGGTCGAATGCATGATAGATGACTGTGACCAGAATATGGGCATAGCCGACTACATATGACGATATTGACATAGAAGTGTTATGATGTCGACTTCTCCGGTGATACGGTATCGTCGACAAACAGCTTGGGCATGACCTCTCATCGTGGAGATACTGGAACCCCGGCCTGGGTTGTGGGACATCTGCAAACTACCTGGTTACATCGTCAAACAGATCGGCTTTGCTGGTGTTTGGATACGCGGCCTGGGTGTTAAGATCCAAGAACAACGTCTACGCTTGTCACCTAGTTGTGCGTTTCGTATGGGCGTTGATTAGAATAGCTTGATTATGATAGCAGCGAAACATGCGGAGGAACATGCTGCGAAGCAGCCGACGTTTACGGACGGGCGGGGGTTCGCTTTGGATTTGGGGGCTGCTGCCGAGGCTCCTGAGGATGCGGATCGGGATAATATCACAGACTGGTGTTTGAACAAGTTCCGTTCTCATTACGGGGATTCGTCCATCACCAAAGACGATATCTGGGAGTACATGTACGGCGTGATGCACGCCCCGGACTGGCGTGAACGTTACAGGTACGACCTGCAACGCAACCGCCCGCACATCCCGTTTGCGCCTGATTTTGAAACTTTCCGGCGGGTGGGACGCGAATTGATGGATTTGCATATCGGTTACGAGACGTGCGCAGAGTTGGATTTGGAATGTCGCTTGGATGGCGAAAAAGTCACCGACGACACCGCAACCGCAACAGCGGTCCAAGACCTCAGTGCTTTCCGTATAAGGAAGGCGATGAGATGGGGGCGTGGATCGAGCGGTAGGCGTGACGATAGGACTGTGTTGGAAGTCAACGAACGCTGCTGGCTTGTGGGTATACCACAGGAGGCTCATGAGTATCGAATCTCAGGGCGTTCCCCGTTGGAGTGGGCGGTTACTTCGATACAAGTCAAGCAGAACAAGAGTTCGGGCATTGTAGAAGACCCTAACGGCTGGCATGTTTGGGCGGGAGAGTCTTACAATCTGATACGCCATCTCCGTCGGCTTGCGTTCATAGGGGTGAAATCGGCCGAACTGATCGCAGGGTTACCACCTTCGTTGCCTCCTGAAGAACCAACTAAGTCCGATTTGCGAAAGACCAGGTATTCTATGCGTGTGCGTTCTCCACAAACGACGCGAGAAAGCAACCAGAGCCGGATACATGCCGAGTAGAGCGAGCGGGTAGTGGTGACAGTGGCGGTGAGCAGCGGATATGGAGGCAGGTCGGGTGATTTGAACCCGTCTCATGATCTTATTTCAGTTTTCGGGAGGTGATGCTTGCAGTGAGTGCGAATTTCGGCTTGGCTTTGGATGAGTTGAGGCGGTCGGCGTCGGGTGCGGTGGATAAGGGTTCACGCTTCGAGCGTCTGATGCGTCGTGCTTTTGCAACGCACCCTTATGAGTACGGCCCGCAGCGTTTCAAAAGGGTTTGGTTGTGGTCTGATTGGCCGGGGCGGGTTGAGTACGGGTCCGGCAAGGACATAGGCATCGACCTCGTAGGTGAACAAACAGAAGCTCACGGCGGTGGGCTCTGCGCCATCCAATGCAAGAATTACGCACCGGACCACAAGGTGCCCACGTCGGGGGTCAACTCTTTTCTAGCGGCCTCTGAAGCGGATGAGTTCACCAGCCGGATCATGGTCGTGACATCCGGTTTAACCACGGCCGGTCAGACGAAAGTCGATAACGCCTCCCCTAGATGTGAAGTGTTGGATTACGCCAAACTAGACGCATGGCCTGTGAATTGGCACGATTTCTTAGACAAACCCGAGGATCTGGTTTTCGACTTCAACTTCGAGGACAAACACCAGCCTAGAGCGGATCAGCGTGAAGCTTTGGACGCTGTCGGTAAAGCCTACTTGCAGGGTGGTTGTGGCCGCCTTGTCATGCCGTGCGGTACGGGCAAATCGGTGGTGGCGATGTGGGCTGCGGAAGAAAACGTGGGCCCGGGTGGAACTGTGCTGTATCTGGTACCTTCGATAGCTTTGATGGGACAGACGATGAGGGAGTGGTCTAAACACAGGCAGCTTGAGCACGTCTACCTCGGTGTCTGTTCAGACAAAACCACAGGCCGCAGCGCAAAAAATCGCTCAAGAGACGGCAACCCGTCCCGTGATTTGGCTGAGTTGTCTTACCCCGTGTCCACCAACCGCGAACAGATCGCTGAGGCTTTGAAACGCACCGGAGCGAAAAGCAGGCCGATGCGTGTCATTTTCAGCACTTACCAGTCTCTACCGACTTTAGCTGACGTTCTGGCTGAAGTGGACCCCGCCGGTGTGTGGGGCCGCAAAAACGGTTTCGACATAGTGATCTGTGATGAGGCGCACCGCACCACAGGCGTTGAGACGAGCCGGTCGGATCAGTCGGCTTTCAGACTCGTCCACGACCAACAAAAGATACCTGCGCATTTCCGCCTGTTCATGACGGCTACTCAAAGGATTTACACCGACGCTGTCAAAGACAGGGCTTTCAGGAAGTACGGCTCCGACGTCTACTCGATGGATGACGAAGACGTCTACGGCCCGTTGCTGTATGAGATGACTTTCTCCGACGCTGTGGACAGGGGTTTGTTGTCGGATTATGAGGTACTGATAGTGGCTACTTCGGAAACTTGGCTCACCACTGGCATGACTGAACGTGTCTCTGCCATCAACACGGCAAGCGGCAGAAAAAATGTTGTTAGAAGAGAAGACGCTGTCAAACTGTTGGGCATCTGGGACGCTTTCGCTGACCCGAGAACCATGGGCACTCAGGAAGGTCGGGCGACGGGGCAGCTGTCTTCTGACGCAGAAAACCCCCACCTGAGAACGGCCATAGCTTTCACGAACAGGGTGGACACATCCAAAGCCATAGCCGGTTCTACACGCAACGGGGGGGGGGGTTTGTGGCAGGATGATGGTAGCGGTAACAGCAGCGGGTTGTGGCAGGCTGTTGTGGATGAAGCGACAGCCGGTCAATCTGGAAACGATTTGTTGAAACTGTCTGTGGGTCATGTCGACGGTTCCACCCCCGCTGTGAAGCGGGCGGTTGAGCTGGGGGAGTTGCTGAAAGACCCTCAGGATAGGCTGTGCAGGATCATCACCAACGCCCGTGTGCTCACGGAGGGTGTGGATGTTCCCGCTTTGGATGCTGTCGTGTTCCTGCAGAGGCGCACTTCCAGGATCGATATCATCCAGGCGGTGGGCAGGGTGATGCGCCGCCATCCGAACAAAAAGAAGGGTTACGTTGTGCTCCCTGTGGTGGTGCCTGAAGGTAAACGTGTGAATGACGTTGAAGTGATCGAAGCTTCCGATTTCGCTGTTGTGTGGGATGTGATCAGAGCACTCAGGTCTCATGATGAACGGGTTGACATTTGGGTGAACAGTTTCGACGCTGCTAAGAGCGGTTCCCCTGTGCGTGTGTTGGACAGCTCCTCGGATCGGCCGTCATCGGACGATGAATCGGTTGTGGAGCAGTTGCGGTTCATGTTAGACCATAAGATCGCATCGAAAATGGTGGACATGTGCGGCGACCGTCAGATGTGGCCGACCTGGGGGGCGAAAGCAGCGAAAGTCTGCCGGGAGGTTCGCGAAAAGGTCGACGCCCAGCTAGCCCACAGCACTGTGCGGGACGCTTTCGGTGATTTCCTGGCGGCTATGCGTAAAGCGGTGGGCGACCATTTGACCGAAAACGAGGCTGTTGAGATGGTCGCTCAGCATGTGGTGACTATCCCGATTTTCGATTGCCTGTTCAAAGATTCCGAGTTCGCAACTTCGAACCCGATATCGGTGGTTATGAACAATTTTCTGTCCTCTTTGCAGTATGAACAGCCGGTTGTGGACGGTGGGGTTTCGGGTGGAGCGGATTTGGCGAGGTTGGTTTTCGAGGAGGAGTTGCGTCCTTTGTCTCGTGCCTATGCGACTATGCAGACTGTGCTGGAGGGGGCCGTCACCCCGGCTGCGAAGGTCAACGTGTTGCGTGAAATCTATGAAGGGTTCTTCGAGGCGGCCATGAAAGACGTAGTCGGACGTTTGGGTGTGGTTTACACCCCTGTCTGGCTTGTTGATTTCATTGTCCGGTCGGCGGATGCGGTTTGTAGGAAACATTTCGGGCACGGCCTCACCGCTGAGAATGTCAACATTCTCGACCCGTTCACCGGCACTGGAACGTTCATTTACCGGATGCTCACCTGCAAAGACGACAACAGCGGCTACATCATCGGTGATTCCGATCTTCAGAGGAAGTACTTCTCTGAGTTGCACGCGAACGAGCTGGTGCTGCTCGCTTATTACATCGCTGCTATCAAAATCGAGGCTGGCATGGCTGAGAGGGGCGGTTTCACCTCATCTTCGTTTGCTCAGTTTCCCGGCGTAACGTTCGGTGATACTTTTCTCATCTCGGAGATGGATACCAGAGTGCTGCCGGGTATGAGCACGAACGTGTCTCGCAAGAACCGGCAAGCGCATCTGCCGATCCGTGTGATCGTGATGAACCCGCCTTGGTCGGCTGGGCAGAAATCCGCTGGAGACGACAACCCCAACATCGACTACCCCGAATTGGGTGAACGGGTTCGTGGAACCTACGGGCGACGACATAAAGAAATCACCGGCAGGGCAGCAGGTGGCAACAGTGCGGGCAACCTGTACGTGCAAGCGATAAGGTGGGCGTCCGACCGTTTGAACACATCCGATGCTGGCAAACCACATACGGGCAAACTGCAGCCTGGGGTGGTAGCATTGGTGCATCCCAACTCTTTGACTGATGGCACTTCTCTGGCTGGGATGCGTGCTGCGTTGCGGGCGGAGTTCGATCACATATACGTGGTGAACCTGCGCGGCGACGCCTATAAGAGCGGCGAAGAGTTCCGCAGGGAAGGTGACAAGATTTTCGGTCAGGGGTCACGCAACGGTGTGCAGATCACCGTGCTTGTACGTGACACGAAAACCGCTGTTGATGACAGTTGGGCTGATTTGAGCTACGCCGAGGTACCCGAATACCAGTCGCTCGCTCAGAAGAAGCAATGGCTCGCCGAACTCGGTGACGTTACGAACAGCAGTTTCAAAGAGGTGCCTGTAACCGTGAGGCACGACTGGGTGCATCTGCCGGACGGCACGTTCGAGAAAATGATGCCCGTTTACACCACCGTTCGGAAAATCTCCAAAAAGAACAAAGAATCTCAAGTGTCTGGTGTTGCGGTCAGCAGGCATGCAGCGGGAGTGAAGACCAACTGTGATTCTTATGTCTACGATTTCACTTACAGCAGTCTCAAAAACAAGGTGTTGAGTCTTATCGATGCCTACGAGACTGTTCGCGAACGTTTCAACGCCGGTGAGGTTTCGTTCGCTCAGGCTACCGCCAACAACAATCTGGATTGCATCAAATGGACAGACACTTTGAAGCAGTCTTTGCGTTCCAACAAGCGGATCGTGTTCGATGAGAGCCGTATCCGTGAAGTTCTTTACAGGCCGTTCATGAAAAAGTGGTTATACGTTGATGACCGTATTCTGTCCTCTGTGAAAACTGTGGCAGCCATGTTCCCGCAGCGAAAAGCACCGACGGGGGGGGGGTCAAACCATTCAAAGATTCACGGTATCCAACGATTCTCATCTCAACCCCATCTACCTCAAGCATTTTCACAGCCCTCGCCACAAACCGTATCGGCGACCTCAAAGCAGCTGGCATCGCAGCCGCTTGCCGGTTCACGCCGAGAAGAAACCTCAGCCAGCAGCGGCGACATTGAAAGATCAGAACAAACCAGCTGTCACGAAACACGCCTCACACAGTCAAGCGATCCTGGTAGCCAGCCCCGCGAAGGGGGCGATGTTTTCAGTGATGGCAACACGAACGTTGTCGGATTTGCATCTGTCAGCGGCGGGTCAGCAGACCCGGGTGGTTCCGCGGAGTTAGTCGAAGCTGTAGGGACAGGGTCTACCGTGCCAGCTGAAAATCCGGGGGGGGGGGGGGGGGGGGGGTTAAAGCCCCCCCCCCCCCCCGGGGTGTTTGGGGAAACAACCCCGCGACCGTTAACGGCCCCCAGGGGGGG
>JAPPJC010000021.1:6512-6985 GCA_028820455.1 Acidimicrobiaceae bacterium | reverse complement strand
GGCGCGCGCCATTCCGTCTCTCCCTCCCCCCCGGCCCCCGGGCGGCGCCCCCGATGCTTCTCACCGAACCCACCAACCGAGCTGTGTTCGGAATCCTCGCCTCGAGCAGTCTCAGCGACCTCTGCGGAGCGGGCACGAACCAGCCAGCACGACTCATCTCCCGACACTCAATCCCGAAAAGGTGAAAACAATCCGATACGAGGTACACAATCTCAAAAGGACAGCTCTGCTAGTGAGCGGCACGTCGAACATGACGTTTCAAGCTTTGGCGGCGGACACTCTACCGGATTTGGCGTTCATCAAAGGGTCACGACAGACCAGGGTGTTACCCCGCCTGAAGAAGTAGCCTCAAGTGGAAGTCACCCAACGGGGGGGGGGGGGGGGGCCGCCCCCAAAAAAAACCCCCCCCCCCGGGCCCCGGGCCCCCGAAAAACCGGGGGTTAGGTTAAACCACCCCCACCAGCCCCCGTTAG
>JAPPJC010000021.1:0-6502 GCA_028820455.1 Acidimicrobiaceae bacterium | reverse complement strand
CAAGTGGAAGTCACCCAACGGGGGGGGGGGGCATCGCAGCCAAGAACAGGAGACCGCCCGAGAGCAGGGGACAGCGAAATCACGGCTCTTCTCTTCAACCTCACGCAGCAGCTCCCGTTCGGGGTGCTCGTCACCGACAAAATATTCGACCTGTGCGTCACCGGGAGGCAAACCAGGTGCGCACCCCGACGCACCCCCAGGCGGAATTAGAAGCGATCATCACGTCGGACGCTTCGAAGCAGATACCGTTCGGGGTGATGGCTGTGGGCGCACTATTCGGGTTGCATCTCACGGGCAGGGAATCCAGGAGGGCTGTCAGGAAACGGTCGTGCTTGCCACACCATCGAACCGAACAAGGTTTGGGGTGTTAGCTGTAGAAGGGTTACCCGACCTCCACGTTGTGGATCCAGCAGGCCGTGCACTGCCTAAATTTGTGCTATTCGGCAGTCGTAACGCACCCGAGCCGCCACTTTGCTCACTGTGACTATACTAGCAGTCGGTGCCGGTCAGCGGTTCTATGCGAATCTCACCGTTTGCAATTGAATGAAAGAAACGTGCCTCGGCTGCCAGCCCAAGTTGGCGACCGATGAGATAGGCATAGGCGGTCTCCGCGATCACAAGGGGTGATCGTAGCCCTACCCGCCGCGGCGAGCATACAGACTCTGACACTAGCTAATATCAGAACCTATTAACAAGGTAAAGGGGATTGAGATTGATTACGGTCACTTCCTGGCAAGGCGAACGAACTATAAGAACTGTGGTGTTGACTACAGTGCAGCTGAAGAGAAGAAAACCGACGTGAACAGCAACTGTATATGGTGATGGACAGAGAAATCCGTAACCTCAGCTGTTAACAACTCAGCGTTGTCAGGGTCTAGGATATCCTCATGTGGAAACCTGCCTGGGAGAGTCGGACGAACTCACTTAGATTGCGGTAGGGGATTTGCGGCTAGAACATGTCGTGCATCTTCTTCGACAGCTAGCCAGTCTTGAAAAATCGCTGAAATATCAGCTTCTCGGGACGATGGCAAAGTATTGTACGAATCGTAGAGGCCGAAGAAGTCGAATACACGAGCGATGCCGTGCAGCGCGCTCGGCCGAGCGTACAGATAAGATGTCCGGGAACTAATTGTGCGGCGCATACATAGAACTATACCCACCTACGAGACCCCCCACCAACTCACGAGGCTGACGTTTTGCCTCTTTATTCTATCTTGTAGCTATCTGAACTGGGATTTACAATATGATGCTTCTAATGTTTCAAGAGGGCACGTATAAGTACGTTTTTTGACAGCAACAGTTGCTTCGGGTGACAGCAGATCACCTATAGCGAAGATATGTGTGGGATGCTGCCGCAGAGCCAACTGCGCGCCTCTGCATGCGCGAACCGTACACACACACGCTGAACAGTGAATCAAGGCCTGCCGCTGTTAGACGTTCAACGTAGACACCGTAACGATGGCTGTTATCGCAGTCGCGTGAAGCTATGCGGGCCCACCGGTGCCGACCATAGGTGTGCCCGCCCTTTCTGTCCTCAAACCAACTGCGAAGTCGAGCGTTTTCACCGGACCCTGCTTGAAGAATGGGTCTACATACGAAACTGGGACTTACAACAGTGACGCGCAACAGCTTACAAAGGCTTTCTACACATCAACACATAACCCACAGCGCACTCAAACTGGCATCCATCATCGGATACAACCTATGCGAAACACACAACTAGCTTACTGCCGTTTGCCCGGTCTCATAAAACTGATCCGTCTGTTTGCGAGATTCCCTTACTACGCTGTTGGGACAACTCTGTCTGACAGCTACACAAGCTTCTAGGACACGTTTCAAGTTGTAAGTGTGCCCGTGCATTGTTTTTGTTATTGCAGCATCTATGGTATGTTGCAGTAGGATCCAGGCGTTTTATCCCAACAACTGGTCGTCAGTTCTAATAACGCCGCTCATTCCTGCTGGATGTTTTGTGCGGATTCAAGCATTTTGACGGCCGCTTCAGGATCGATGTCCCATTCGGGGGCAAAGTATTGAACATGTGCCATGGTGTTGTATATTTCCGTACCACCGCCACACAAGACACCGGCCACGACCTGTTCAGCGACACTCGGCTCGGTATTCGTTCCTTTTAACTCTGCCTGTACACGATCTGCGAGTTCTTGAAGTTCCAAAATCAACGTATCAATCAGTATGTCCTGGGGTAGTTCAAAGAGCTTATCATGTGCTTCATGAAACTGTGATACCGCTGTCTCGACAACCGATTGAATGGTTTCATGGTCTTGTTGACTCTCTGGGAGATGGCTGATACCAGAAATAGCTTGTAATGCTGTATGAGCTTTGTTGAAAGTATCGACGAGTGTGCTTGGTTGGGCTTCTGGAAGCTTCTCCGTCCACTTGCCAAGGTCTGGAGAGGACAACAGTGATTCAGACAGACTCATTGCCAGGTTTAGCACTGGCCGAGTATTGCGTAATGGCACGAATCGGTAGATCCCATTTAGACGTGGATTGTTTTTGAACGCTGCTTCCAGTCTTGAAAGTGCGTCCGGCCATTCAAGTAGCGAATCAAGTTCAACGGTGACAAGGAATTCGACTGTTGGATACGGATCCTGTTGATCCATTAAGACTCTTGTGCGTAAACCTGTGGTTTTGCATACTTTCTGCACGGCATTGCGCCGAGTCTGACATCGACGTCGGTGCGCACGTCTGCATGTCTTAGCGGCTCTGTGTAGGGCTTGATCTGTCTTTCCAGATAGTGCACTTCTGGTGATTTTTGCCCGATCTGCATCGTTGTTCGCCAATTCTCTGACAACTGCATGCAGGTCGAGAAGCGAGTTGTGTAAACGATCCAAGCTTTTTGGATGTCCACTAATTCCCAATAGCGACCAAGGCTCACGTATAGCACCTTCAAGGTCTCCACCGATCACAGTATCGCTGATATACAACGCAAGTCTTCTGTAGTCGCTAGGATCTCCGATCCTGCTAAAGACGTTGTTCGTAAGACCAAAGATGAGCCCAAAGAGATTATCCTTTATCATTACGGAAGATTGCTCAGATAATGCTGTATCACCGAGTTCAACTGCCCCTAAAGATGGCTTCAGAGTTTTGCCTTTTTTGTGCAACGCTACTAACCGCCTTTTGCAATCGTCGATGTTCAGATTCCTAGTACTGCCTGTTACAAGTAAAGTACCGATCTCGTGAGTTAGGTCGGCAACCTGTTCAAGTAGCGGCAACGCATTCGCGAGTCTGACTGAGTCTGTTTCACCGAGAAGTGTTACTGTTGCCCGGATTCGAGCTTGTGTCCATGCAATCCCAAACGCGTGATGGTCGTACTGCCGCTGAAGCTTGCTGATCCCACCAGTGAACTCGCCATCGCGCATCTCATGGCCTCCAGGCATGAGTGCTTGAACATCCACAGACTCTGTGCGAGGAAGACATCTAAGTAGGAGACGTCCGAGAGCGTGAGCCTCATCCTGTGGATCCCCCTGTAAATCGTCACTGACATGGAGGAATCTGCTGTAGGCGATCGTGTTGTTTTCTTCGGTTTTTATTTCAAGTTCTGTAATCCAAGGGTTGTGGGCCCGCAAGCGATCGATAACAGCTTGTTCACCTCCGATCAGATCTACAAGCGTCTCAGCCAAAGCCCGGTCGCAAGAGTAAGTAATCGCCAAGTACTCAGCGAACACGTCGATGGGAGCGGACTTCAGGACCTGCACCAGCGGTGATTCATGGCTGAGAGCTGCCGTGAGGGCATCTAGTAACGTTGGGCTGATATGCTCTAGAACTGCGAACGCTCGCTTAGCTTCGTTGAGATCGTCCGTGGATGCCAACAGGTCAGCTAAAACATCGTCGCCGATCCTGGTAATCAACTCATCGCGAGAGGAATGCCAAGTTACTGCTTTCATGGCTTGTTGCGCGGCGTTCAGCTCGTCTGGAAAGATTTTTTTAAAATCAATGTCTGCTACCGTGCATTGAAAAAGCACGGACTGGACTGATGCTGGGATCTCGTGTTGGTCTGCGACTTCCTTCCATTTCTTCGCTAGTTCGTAGAAGTCAGCTAGGCGAAGACCATGCAGATATGCCACGAGACGTTCTAAGTGAATAGCTTCACGACTGGCTACTTCGATTATCACTTTCTTTGCTGAAGGAATGTCTCGCAGCATATTTACTATGAAGCGATGGAGTTGACGCGTTGGCACCAAACTGGTAACCCGGCGAATAGAACTATAGATGTCAGGGGGAGGCTCAACGTGAATAGCTTCGCTGACTGCTGTTGAACGGAGCCTATGCAGTCCTGATGTCCTGCCGTTTCGTTCAACAACCAGATGCTCCTCAGATAGCCGACTAATTGCCTTGCGGATTTCGAATTCACGCACACCACAGGCCGAGACAAGGTCAGAGGTGGACAGCGTTGCCGTCCATCTATCAGCAACCGATACAAGGTTAGCTATCTCCAGTTCAAGCCAACGTTCCTCCGTGATTCTACGTTTTACCTGTTCATTGATGACATCTTGAAGTCGTTCACAGCGTGTCAGCAAATGCGTGAACTCGAGAGTTAACCCACCCGACGCAGCGAATGCCTCGGACCAATGAGGAAGTGTGGTAACACTACGACGTGCAAGACCTCTAAAAATGGTTTCAGCAGCAGCCTCATCGAGCCGAACCGAGATAGTCGCGCATTGCGAGAGATCCCCGAGAGTTACGAGATCTTCTGAGCGTGCCGTACCCACCAGGAGGATACCTGGAACAGATGCGACCTCTCCGCGTAAACGAGACCACCCACCGAAGTCGTACGTTCCAGCAGAATCCACTAAAAAACCAACAGGTGCCTCAGACGAAACGTTGTAAGTCCTAGCAAGATTAACCAGATGCACCACATCATCGTCTAAAAGCCGCCACACTCGAAACCACAGAACACCAGGCAACGCCTGCGGTACAGTCCACAAAACAGCACTCTTGCCCACACCAGACGGACCTGTGATCACCACAGCCGACCGCTCTTCGAGCCCGGCAAGGACTTCAGCCATGACATCGGGGCGAGGAACAACCAGATTCGCAGCCACATGAGCTGGTTGAGTCGCTGCACCCTCGTAAAATCTATCCCCTTCAACAGAAGACTCTTCAAAACGTAACGGTTCACAAATACCAGCTTGGAATGCTGACTCGAGTGAGTTGACATCAATATGCTTCGCAGCATCACCGATAATACTGACAAGCTTGGTTCTGGTCAGGTGTTGCCGATCTTCATAGACTGGAGTTTCGTTGGCATCCGAGGTTTCAGCTATCACACCACAGAGTTGTCGTACCACAATTTGCATCGCAGAGGGTGGCAGACTATGAAGACAAGCAAGTTGATCCAACGTCTCCGCAACCATCTCATCCCAACTGAGTCCTACCAATACCGATGACGACAAAAGACTGTTCAGCTCAGAAACGCTTCTTCCGCGCTGTTGTGCAATGTTTTCAAGAGTTTGTCGAAGTTTGGAATCGGCTGACAACGAATCCTTAAGAGTCCGCTCAAGATTGTTGAGGTCGTTTTCGCCTTTAACTCCACGCTCAAGCACGACAACCAGAATCGAATTATCACTCCGATTCTCCAAATGACGATCCCAAGTGTCGAATATGACCCGGCTTGCTTCTGTTACACTAAAACGGCCCGAACGCTGTGAGCGTGACTTGATTTGAACATGCCGAAGGTTCGAACCCTCAAAAGACATGTCATCAAACCCTTCAGGAACCAAAGCAGTCGCACCGATACTACCAGTCGCTATACGTGAAGCAAGCCAAGCTCCAACCACATCCTGGAAATGAAACCCGCGACCGGCTCTCGCTCCATGCCTACTCTGCACCCACCGTGTAGCAAGGACTTCGCTTCCGTATTCGTCGTAACCATCTGACACTTCCAGTGGATTTGGTGGAACTACTGGAAGATCGGGCGTATTCGACAGCGTTTGCACAACCTGCTTGCCCTCAGTCCGCCTTCTATTCTTCTTCTGTTTTTTAGCCCTTTTTCTCTTGGCTCTCTTTCTCTTCTTAGATTTCTTAGAAGACATAGCTGTCATTCTCTCAGACAAAATCCTCGTTGTTGACACCTACCGGCGTTGCGGGCGGCCTCTCTCTGCCTCAAATCCTTGATAGAAATGCTAGCAAACCTCAACTACAGTATTTTGCAATCTCCAATCGTCTCGCGTGGTTCACTCTCAGACAACTCAGTTCCATGTTACCTGAAGGAAGCTTCTCTTCAGGATCCGCTAACTGTCATAACCGTGGAGGTTGTCACGCTTAGATGTCTTTGACAGAGATCGGGATGAGGCTGCAAAGGAAATGAAGAGAACCATAGATCGCATTGAAACAGTTCTCCAGCAGGTCAATTCTCACGCAGATCACTGAAAAACACCTTCAACCGCTTCATACAGATTAGTCGGCAACTCTTCGGGGGGGGGGGGGGGCGGGGGGTTTTTTTTTTTTTTTTTTGGGGGCCTGGGGGTGTTTTTAACGTGGGGGT
>JAPPJC010000047.1 GCA_028820455.1 Acidimicrobiaceae bacterium | reverse complement strand
AACACCCCACCCCCCCCGCGCCCCCCCCCGCGACGGGTGTGGTGAGTCGGGCGGTGAGCCGTAAACACCTACCAGCACAAGCTTTTGACACCGCCGTTGTCCGCCCAACGAACGAAACGACCTTGTAAGCCTTTAGGGACAGCCTTCACAGTGTCATTGCATTTGCGACTTTGGCACGTCAAGCAACACGAACTTCGCCGTGAGGATTGAGTTTAAGATTTACCCGAGTTGCTTGATGATACGCTGAGATGCTTTTGAACGATTAAGTGTGTAGAGGTGAATACCGGGAGCACCTTGTGCAAGTAGTTGCCTGCACATTTTTGCTGCTTCGTCAGCTGCGGCTAGCACACGGTCTTTCTTGTTTAAGCTTTCTAGTTTTCTGAATAGGCTCTCAGGAACTGTGGAGCCGTTCATATCCGCATACTTGCGTATGCTCGAAGGCCTTATCACGGGCATGACCCCGGGTATTATCGGGCGGTCGCATCCTAGGGCCGTCATATCCTCACGCAACCTGAAGTAGTCTGTGGCGTCGAAAAAGAACTGTGTCACAGCGAAATCTGCCTGTTCCAACTTAGCCATCAGATAGCGGCGATCGGAGATACTGTCAGTAGAGTTCGGGTGCACCTCGGGGTGGGCGGCTACTCCTATACTGAAGTTCGCCCAATGACTACGTATCACGTTAACCAGTTCGGATGCGTAACGAAAGTCGCCGATTGTGGCTGTGTTACCAGGTGGATCGCCAGCCAGAGCTAAAATGTTCGCAACTCCGGCTGAGGCGTAATCATCTAGTAGTGTGGCTATATCGGATCGAGTGTGTCCCACGCATGTAAGATGAGCCATAGCAGGGAAAGGACGATCTTTGCATATGCGCACCACTATATTCTTAGTGCGGCTATGGCTGCTACCACCTGCCCCGCAGGTCACAGACACAAATGACGGGTTTAGCTGAGCAAGTGCGTCTAAAGCGGTATTTAGCTTTTTTTGGCCATTGTCGTCAGCTGGTGGGAAGAACTCAAACGACAGAGTGGGCCCAGATGATAGCAGGTCGATAATTCTTGTAGCTGTAATGTCCAGCAGTCTAATAGAACTGAAACAGGATTTGCCGCGTGTTCTTATGAGAGCCTTATGATGTAAAAGTTGCTGTACTCTTGTCGGTAGGTGTTGTAAGCTTAATGAATGTGACGTGCGCGGTGAGTGGAGATATTGTGTTGAAGAGTTCTGTACAGCAGAAATTGACTGCTGTGTGATCTGCATGCTATGAGCGGCTGTCAGGGTTTGTATGACCCACACTTCGAACACGACTCATGTGGCATTGGGTTTATTTGCAACATCAATGGTGTTGCTAGTCACGACGTTGTCAGCCTCGGCTTACAAGCGTTGTGCAATCTCGAGCATCGCGGAGCTTTGGGTGCTGACATTCGCACAGGAGATGGTGCTGGCATTCTAATTCAGATGCCAGACAGTTTTTTACGTGAAGTTGTCGACTATCCGCTGCCACCGGTCGGCCATTATGCCACAGGCATAGGTTTTCTACCGTCTTCATCGGAGTCAATCGGTCAAACCACGGCAGAAGTCGAACGCATAGTACGTTCGGAGGGGCTGAAGGTTATCGGTTGGCGTGAAGTTCCGGTAGATCCATCCGAGCTAGGTTCAGGCGCATGTTCTATAATGCCTAGCTTCTGTCAGATATTTATTGCTGGAGACGGGTTGTCGGGCATTGACCTCGAGAGGCGCGTTTACATGGTTCGCAAACGAATAGAACAGGAAACCCTCAGGGGAGCGACAGTCAGCAACGATCCGATAACAACGAATGATGTCAACTCAGATACTGCTAACAGGGACACTGACAGTCCAAGCGACACGCCGGTAAATGGTTCTCACTCGCCTTCAGGAGATCGTTCATCTTCGAATAGTACGTCGCCGATAGGTGCTGCAGCCAGCCTCCATGCGGGTGTTTATTTTCCTAGCTTGAGTACGCGCACCCTTGTCTATAAGGGGATGCTTACTGAGCGGCAGCTACCACAGTTTTACCCTGACCTATTGGATGAACGGGTGGAAAGTGCTATAGCACTAGTCCATTCCCGTTTTTCTACTAATACGCTGCCCTCCTGGTCTTTGGCTCATCCTTTCCGACTGATAGTCCACAATGGTGAAATCAACACAATAAGAGGAAATCGCAACTGGATGCATGCCCGTGAAGCCTTAATGGAATCCCCACTGCTAGAAGGATTGGAGCGAGTTCTACCTGTCTGCACTCCAGGCTTAAGCGACACAGCCAATTTAGATGAAGTGGTTGAACTGCTGAGCCTTGGTGGCTATTCACTGCCAGAAGCGATACTTATGATGATTCCTGAGCCATGGGAACATCATCTTGAGATGAGTGCCGAACGAAGGGCCTTTTACCGTTATAACGCAAACAGGATTGAACCTTGGGATGGGCCTGCTGCGATTATGTTCACCGACGGCGCATTCGTTGGTGCCATGCTCGACCGAAACGGTTTACGCCCGTCCCGCTATCTGGTAACCGACAACGGACTCGTGGTGATGGCATCTGAAACAGGCGTGATTGACATCGACCAGGCGTCGATAATACAAAAAGGCCGACTATCGCCAGGACGAATGTTTCTAATCGATACTCGAGAGGGACGTATCATCCACGATGACGAAGTCAAAAACCAGCTAGCTGACGCCCATCCTTATCAGCAATGGCTGGAGCAGAACATTGTCAATCTCCATGATTTGCCGAAACTATGCAGCATTCCACAACCGAATGACCTGTCAAAGCGAAACTCTGAGCAGAATTCACTTTTGCAACAACAGCAGATGTTCGGCCACACCCTTGAAGAACATCGCCTGATATTGGCCCCCATGGCTGCAGAAGGCAAAGAACCGATCGGTTCTATGGGCACTGACACCCCGATTGCTATATTGTCTGATTTTTCCAGGTCGTTATACGACTATTTCAAGCAGCTTTTTGCGCAGGTAAGCAATCCGCCTCTCGATTCCATACGTGAAGAGATGATCACTTCCCTCTTTACCCGTCTTGGGCCCGAAGGCAACATTTTTGACCCGCAGCCGTCTTCGTGTCGTGTAGTCCACCTTGACAATCCTGTGATTACGAACGACGAGCTGTCACAAATCGTTCATATCTCTGAATTTGCAGGTCTCAGCGACTTCCACACGGAGGTTATCGCCGCGTTGTATGAGGTTACTGAAGGAGGTGAAGGGTTACGCCGTGCTCTAGATGAACTATGCGGAAAAGTCACAGATGCGGTAGACGCAGGTGCCAAAATCTGTGTGATCTCGGATCGTGGCAGTACTCAAGATTTAGCCCCCATCCCTTCGCTGCTTGCTGTTTCGGCTGTGCATCGACACTTGACAAGACAACGGAAACGTACTTCTGTGGGCTTAGTCTCAGAAGCTGGTGATGTGCGTGAAATACATCACTTATGCCTTCACATGGGCTACGGTGCTAACGCTGTAAACCCTTATCTTGCCTTCGAGACGATCAAGGCTATGGTAGATGATGGTTCGCATGGATTAGGCAACGGTATTACAACCCAAAAAGCTTTTCGCAATTTTGTTGAAGCAGCAGGAGCCGGGATTCTCAAAGTCATCTCCAAAATGGGGATTGCTACGGTTGCGTCCTACACGGGTGCTCAGATCTTTGAAGTCATCGGCTTGGACAAAGAGCTTGTGGAAACCTATTTCACAGCCACACCTAGCCGTCTCGGTGGTGCAGGACTTGAGGAGATCGCTGCAGATGTGGCAGCTCGTCATCGGCGGGCGTATTCTGTCAATCCCATCCGCAGAGCCCATCGAACACTCGAAGCAGGTGGCGAATATCAGTGGCGGCGGGAAGGGGAATATCATCTGTTCAACCCTGAAACTGTTTTCAAATTGCAGCACGCAACTCGGGAACGCAGGTATGATATTTTTGCGGAGTACACCGATCTTATCGATGCCCAGTCGCGCAGATTGGGGTCGTTAAGAGGCTTGTTCAGGTTTCGTAGAGGATTGCAGCCTGCTGTGCCTATTGAAGAGGTTGAACCAGCGTCGCAAATCTTTAAACGTTTCTCCACTGGGGCGATGAGCTACGGGTCGATCTCAGCTGAAGCCCACGAAACGCTGGCTATTGCCATGAACCGTATCGGTGGTAAGTCGAACACAGGTGAAGGAGGCGAAAATCCTAAACGGTACACTCCCGACCCCAATGGCGATTGGCGAAGAAGTGCTATCAAACAGATTGCTAGTGGGCGTTTCGGTGTGACCAGTGAATACCTGGTAAACGCCGATGACCTGCAGATCAAAATGGCTCAAGGAGCTAAACCGGGTGAAGGTGGGCAACTGCCAGGACACAAAGTATATCCGTGGATAGCAGAAACCCGCTACAGCACTCCTGGTGTAGGGCTGATTTCTCCTGCACCGCATCACGACATCTACTCGATTGAAGATTTAGCGCAGCTCATCTACGACCTCAAAAATGCTAACTCGAAAGCGCGTATACACGTAAAACTAGTAGCTGAAGTGGGAGTTGGAACCGTAGCAGCAGGGGTTGCCAAAGCGCATGCTGATGTGGTTTTGATCTCAGGACACGACGGTGGAACCGGTGCTTCACCCTTGACGTCTATCAAACATGCGGGGGTTCCCTGGGAGTTGGGGTTAGCGGAAACTCAGCAGACTTTACTGTTGAACAACCTGCGCGACCGTATTGTAGTGCAGGTTGATGGTCAGTTGAAAACAGGCCGTGATGTGGTTATTGCTACACTGTTAGGTGCAGAAGAGTTCGGTTTTGCAACTGCTCCACTGGTTGTGATGGGTTGTGTGATGATGCGTGTGTGTCACTTGGATACTTGTCCAGTGGGAGTCGCCACTCAAAACCCTGAGCTTCGTCGCAAATTCGAGGGACGCGCAGAGTTCGTGGTCAACTTTTTTGAGTTCATAGCCCAGCAGGTGAGAACACATCTTGCTGAACTCGGTTTTCGTAGTATTGAAGAAGCGGTGGGCCAGGTGGAGTTTCTTGGCATTGCCGATTCGATCGATCATCTCAAAGCTTCCAAGCTGGATTTGACCCCTTTGTTGCATCTTCCGCAGATCCCCGCAAAAGCAGCACGCCATCAACGAATCGCTCAAGACCACGGACTTGACCATGCTTTAGACAAAACCCTGATCGAGCTTTGTGATACGGCTCTCAAAAATGCTGAAACCACCAAGATTGAAATGCCGATACGCAACACTGATCGTACGGTGGGGACAATACTAGGCAGTGAGATCACCAAGCGTTACGGTGCAGAAGGATTACCCGATAATACGATTGTAGTGAATTTCACAGGTTCTGCAGGTGCCTCATTCGGAGCGTTTCTGCCGCGGGGTGTTACTCTGCGTTTGGAAGGTGACGCAAACGATTATCTAGCGAAAGGATTATCAGGTGGGCGTATTGCCGTGAAACCTGCTGGTAATGCTGGTTTTGAAGCTGAGGATAATGTGATAGCCGGCAATGTGGTCTGTTATGGTGCAACCTCTGGTGAGGTGTTTCTGAATGGTTTGGCCGGAGAACGCTTTTGTGTGCGCAACTCGGGTGCTACTGCTGTGGTTGAAGGTGTCGGTGATCATGGTTGTGAGTATATGACAGGGGGCCGGGTGGTGATCTTAGGCCCTGTCGGACGCAATTTCGGTGCGGGCATGTCGGGAGGTGTTACATATGTTTACGATCCGCAAAACCTGTTGATGTTACGTACTAACTTCGAGATGGTTGAGCTTGCGAAGCTTGGCAACGACGATTTGATATGGCTGAGAACTCTGGTGCAACGGCATCACCACGAAACCGACAGCACAGTTGCGGCTCGGTTGCTTGCGAATTGGCAAACTGAGTCTGCACATTTTGTGAAAGTCATGCCTACCGACTACAAGCGCGTACTGCAAGCTATTGAACATGCAAAAATTACGGGTATAGACGAAATGGAAGCTGTTATGGCTTCAGCACATGGCTAGCATGCACGGGGTTCCCAGCTTAGCCGACTCGGTGCCCCATGATGTCGGTGCATGGCTGATTATGCATGAGTCTGATGCGCATGAGGTGGCTTGAGCCGGATGGCTGATCCCCGAGGTTTCTTACGTTACGACCGGGAGATGCCTAAGCGGCGTCCTGTGCCGGTTAGGTTGCGGGACTGGCGTGAAGTGTACGAAGATTTTCCACATCAGAAGCTGCATAAACAAGCAGCACGCTGTATGGATTGTGGTATTCCGTTCTGTAACAACGGTTGCCCGCTTGGCAATCTTATCCCCGATTGGAATGATCTGGTGTACCGGGAAATGTGGCATCAGGCCAGTGAAAGTCTTCACTCCACCAACAATTTCCCTGAGTTCACAGGCCGGTTGTGTCCGGCTCCCTGTGAGACTGCTTGCGTGCTAGGCATAAACAACGAACCCGTAACGATTAAGCATATAGAACAGGAAATAGTAGATCGAGCCTGGCAGGAAGGCTGGGTCAAGCCAAGACAAGCAGCAGTATCGACAGGATTTGAAGTTGCTGTAGTCGGTTCCGGTCCTGCAGGTTTAGCAGCAGCTCAGCAGTTGACCCGAGCAGGCCACCGAGTGGTAGTACACGAGCGAGATGATCGCGCCGGAGGTCTTCTACGTTATGGAATACCTGAATTCAAGATGGAGAAACGCTATCTTGAGCGCCGGCTAACTCAGATGGAACTTGAAGGCACCGAATTTCGGGTTGGCGTAGACGTAGGCGTGGATGTGACTGCTACGCAGCTACGAGCGGACTTCGATGCGGTAGTGTTGGCGTGTGGTGCTAGAACTTGCCGAGATCTGCCGATCCCAGGACGGGAATTGAACGGCGTTTATCAGGCTATGGAATACTTGACACTCGCAAATCGTGTGCAGCAAGGCGATATGGATGAACCCGGTATCTCTGCTGAAGGTAAAAAGGTGGTGATCATCGGTGGCGGCGATACTGGAGCCGATTGCTTAGGCACGGCC
This sequence comes from Acidimicrobiaceae bacterium, assembly GCA_028820455.1. Classification (GTDB taxonomy): domain Bacteria; phylum Actinomycetota; class Acidimicrobiia; order Acidimicrobiales; family Aldehydirespiratoraceae; genus JAAXHB01. Next base: position 12,635 of record JAPPJC010000047.1, on the reverse strand, counting down.
CACAGACAAGGCGCGGTTTCAGTGCGTCAACTAGAGATAATGCCTCAACCACCTGATGAGCGGCCCAAGATGAATCCGTGGCCGACCTGGCCGATGATCTACAGAGTTTCGTCGGCTCACGAAGAAGGAGGGGAGCGGGACTATGCTATCAACACGAAAGAATTCATCGGTGATGACAGAGGTAACCTCAAAGCCTTAGCCACAGTATATGTTGAACAGGTATTCAATGAAGACGGCAGTATGCGTTTCAGCTCGTTACCAGGTGGTGAACAAACTATTCAAGCAGACCTGGCCTTACTGGCTTTAGGGTTCACAGGCACTGACAGCAACCAGTTGATAGACCAGTTAGGAGTGCAGTTGGACAAGCATGGCAACGTAGCTCGTGATGACCGTTGGGCAACAAATGTGCCTGATGTTTATGTGTGCGGCGATATGGGTCGTGGGCAAAGCCTCATAGTTTGGGCTATAGCTGAAGGTCGTGCCTGCGCTGCCACAGTTGATGCACGCCTCACAGGAAAAACAGACCTTCCTGCCGTGGTGACATCATCGTCGCTGCCTTTGAGATAGTATCACCTGAGGATGTCAGTGGTGACGATCCAACAGAGGTTTGCGTCACCATCAGGATAGTATCACCACTACAATGCCACAGCCGCAATTGCAGAACACACAGCGTTCGCCTGTGTTGCTGAGCTCATATGGAGTTTTGGCGGCTTGTGCTTTTGTGTTTCCTGCGGCTTATCTCGTTTACAGGGGTGTCACTGAGGATGCAGCACCGCTGAATTTGCTGCTAACCCGAAGGACGCTTCAACCTTTGTGGGGTAGTTTGAGGCTTGCCGTTTCAGTGTCGGTGTCTGCGATGACACTTGGAACAGCTTTGGCTTGGCTGACAGCTAGGTGTGATCTTCCTGCCGCACGACTGTGGCGTGTGCTGTTGCCTCTACCCTTGGTTTTCCCTAGTTTTCTTAGTGCTGCTGCTTTTATTTACGCTTTGAATCCCGGTGGCCTGATAAACGATTTGCTTGCAACCGTCGGCATCGATCAAACACTTGAAATGCGAGGTTTCTTTGGGGCTTGGGTGGTTCTCACGCTGATAACCTACCCGTATGTCTATCTACCGGTAGTAGCACGGATACGGCAGCTTTCAGGCACGCTTGAAGAGAGTGCCCGATTGCTCGGCGACACGGCTTTCATGGTGTTCTGCCGTATCTGTTTGCCACAGATGGCTTCTGCTATGGCTGCCGGCGCGTTGCTAGTGTTTCTTTACACGGTCAGTGATTTTGGTGCTGTGCAGCTTATGCGTTACGACACGTTGACTCGGGTCATTTATTCCAACCGTCTTATCAATCAGCCTGTGGCGTTGTCGTTGAGCCTGATACTCATGGCGGTTGCTGTTGTTGTGGTGTTGACAGAACGTATGATCTCGCGTCGTTTGCCTGAAGGCACTCCTACTCGTGTTAGTCCTCCCATCATTTATAGTCTGGGATCTTGGCGTACCTCAGCCCTAGGTTTTGTGGGATTGTCGCTGGTTGCGAGTATGGGTGTGCCTATGCTGTCTCTTCTGTACTGGGCTTATAGAGGGATTTTGCTGTCATTACGCAATGAACGGGCTTTTGCTGTTGGCCTGTCTCAGTTTGTGGACGCTACCGTCAATACCATCGGTGTGGGCTTGGTTACTGCAGTTGTAGCGGTGATAACGGTACTACCATTAGCCATGCTATTGGGGCGTTTTCGTTCTCGTGTTGGTTCAGTGGCGCATACCGTTGTAATAACCATGTTCGCCCTACCAGCGATATTGGTCGCATTGTCTGTACGCTGGGCTTTGCATTTGGGTGTTTTTCCGAGTTTGGCCGCTTTTGGTATGGTGTTTCTGGTTTTTGCTTATGTGGTACGTTTTGGGTCGTTAGCGATGGGCGTATCCCTATTAGCTGTACGCAATGTGCCCGCACAACTACACGAAGTTGCACAAGTTTTGGGAGCGAGTGGGTTTCGCCGGTTTCTTAAAGTGGACTCACCGATGTTGGCCCCAGCACTTTTTGCAGGGGCTGGTCTTGTGCTGATATCTGTGATGAAAGAACTGCCGATCAGCTTGTTGGTCTCACCATTAGGGTTCCGAACTCTGGCTATGCATATTTTCCATTCCGCAGAAGAGGGATTCATAGCTGAAATGAGCATGATGGCGATAGTCCTGTTGGTCGCATTATTCATCCTTATCTGGCTTTTGAGGGTTTTTTGTGAGGACGTATATTGAGAAAATGCATATTGTGAGAAGATGTATATCGGGAAAATACGTCTGATATTGATTCAATGTTGATGCCAAGTTATGAGATTGATGCTAATCTGATATCAATTGCAGATTCAGTGTTGACATTAGGGGTGTGATCTTGGCTAGTAAGCGTGTAGTGGATGCTCGTGCCCGTGAGCGGATTCAGAGTATTTACAGGCGTAAAAGCTCTAAATGGGTATACCGTTTTATACGGTGGGGAATAGTTCTGGTGTTGTTCCCTTATTTTCGGCTTCGCTGTAAAGGAGCGGAGAACCTTAATTTGAACATCGCCGGACCGGTTATTGTCGCCCCTATACACAGATCAAATTTTGATGCGCCGCTGGTTGCTGGCATAGCACTTCGCCCTCTTCGTTTTCTGGCTAAAGAACAGTTGTTTTCTAACCCTGTGTTGGCTTGGCTTTTTGCTTCTTTGGGATCATTTCCAGTGCGGCGCGAAGTAACTGATCGTCATGCGCTGCGTATATCTGAGGACACATTACGAGCGGGAAAGCAATTACTGGTCTTTCCTGAAGGTTCCCGTCAAAGTGGCCCAAAAGTGAAAGGCGTATTCGACGGTGTTGGGTATTTGGCATCAAGAACAGGTGCACCGGTTATACCCATCGGCATTGCAGGAACAGAAAAAGTCATGCGATCAGGTGGTCGTCTACCGGCTCGCCCTACAGTGGCCATTGTTGTGGGCAATCCCTTCTACCCTCCGAAGGACCGGATGAGCAAGTTCGAATTAAAACAATTCTCTGACACGCTGCATCAGCGTTTGCAAGTTGTTTTTGACGAAGCACAACAATTGACCGAGGACTTTTTGAATGATGATCTTAGAACCCGGGGTTCGGCTCAGAACCCCTCGAATAGCAGACGAAGACGATAATCGCAGTGCAGCAACGGTAACTGACTGTTTTAGAGGAAGACAGCCTGCCATTTCAGGCTACCATCGTCGAATTAAGTGCTCCGATAAGCGTGGCAAATGCTATTTGACTGTTTTAGATCTTTTGGCTTAGTTGTAATATTTGACAGTATCTTGTTTGATGCTAATATTTGACGGTAGTATGTTGATTGACTCAAAGCAGTGTGGGGCTGTGGATCAGAGGAAAGACCGCTGTTTAAGCCCGAAGTTTTGGGCGTACCGATAATTTGACGATAACCTGACTGGGGGTTTCTAGTGTATGGGTGAGATGATCACTATTGAAGAGGACGGTACGTTATGCGTACCGGACAATCCGACTATCCCGTTTATAGAAGGAGATGGGATAGGGATTGATATTTGGCCTGCGGCTCGTTCGGTGTTCGATACCGCGGCTTCCAAATATGGATATCAAATCGAATGGATCGAAGTATTAGCAGGAGAGAAGGCTTACAACGAAACCGGGTCTTGGCTACCGATTGATACGCTGACCGCTTTTGAGAAGTATTTGGTAGGTATCAAAGGGCCTATCGCCACTCCTGTCGGTGGTGGTTATAGGAGTTTGAATGTGGTCATTCGTCAGGCTTTGGACTTGTATGTGTGCTTACGGCCGCTGATTTGGTTCAAAGGTGTGCCATCACCCATGAAAGAGCCTTACCTGGTGGATATCGTGGTTTTCCGTGAGAACACTGAGGACATCTATGCCGGCCTTGAAGTCGAGGCATGCACACCTCACTCTAAGAAGATGATAGAACTTCTTCAAGACACGTTTGGGTGGGAGATACGCTCTGATTCCGGTATTGGCATTAAGCCTGTGTCAAAGTTCAGGTCTCAACGTCTGCAGCGTGCGGCTTTGAATTATGCGGTTGAGCATAATCGCAAACGTGTCCATTGGGTGCATAAAGGCAACATCATGAAATTCACGGAAGGTGCTTTCCGTAATTGGGGCTACGAGGTGGTGAGGGAAGAGTTTGCAGACGTGGCAATAGCTTGGCATGACTGCAACGGTGATGCTCAAGGCAAAATCTTGGTTCAAGACGCCATCGCTGATATTGCTTTGCAGCAGGTGCTGACACGTCCTGCTGATTTTGATGTGATAGCTACCACCAACCTCAATGGCGATTATATCTCAGACGCATTGGCAGCCCAAGTGGGTGGTATAGGTATAGCCCCTGGAGCTAATATCAACTATTCTACCGGGCGAGGAGTGTTTGAAGCGATACACGGTACAGCTCCCAAGTATGCTGGATTGGACAAGGTTAATCCTTCTTCGTTGATACTATCGGGGGCGTTGATGTTCGATTATTTGGGCTGGACCGAGGCAGCTAATGCGATCAACAAAGCAATAGAGGCTTCCATCAATGATGGAATTGTGACTTACGATCTCGCTCGTCTCACTGCCGCCAACGTTACCAAAGTCAAGTGTTCTGAGTTTGCTGCGGCTGTGGCTAGTCGTATTTGATTTTTTCTTGTTGATCTTCAGGCTATTTGCCAGCGAGGTTATGCCTTTTGCAAGTGAATGCGCAGGAGAGGTTTTCAGGAACTCTAAACGGCTAAAACTCGCTAGCGGGGTTGTACGTTGACTGCAGCCACGCAGAGTGTAGCTCGTCGAGGTTGGCAGTTGATAGTAAGATCGGTGCGCGCTCATTTCGTGTTGCACGTTTTAGCCATGCTCGGTGCTGCAGGTTTCGTAGCAACCACAGTCGGGGGAGCTTGGTTTTTGGGGTGGATCACCGACCACGTGATACTAGTCGCGGCAGATGGCCGTGTTGATAGCGGGACCTTGGGTTTAGCCGTAGGTGTGCTGATGGCGATTTCTGTGGCTAGTGGTATCGCGGTAATCATGCGGCGTATGTTTCTTATGATGGCAGTGCAGCGCACTCAGCGTGACTGGCGTCGACAGTTGTTGTACCGGTACGTAGATCTACCTATGAGTTTGCTTCGAAAACGCCGTATTGGAGAGCTGCTAGCGCATTCTGATGCTGATCTTGAAACGGCTACATCGTTTTTGATGCCGCTAGCATTCGCTCTGAGTGTTGTGCTACTGCTTGTTTCAGCCTTGGTGGTTTTACTGTTGGTGCATCCAGTGTTGATGCTGATAGCAGTTTCGCTTTTCCTTACGCTCAGTTTTGTCAGTCGGACGTACATACGTCTTGTAGAGGCACCTTCAGCTGAGGTACAGCAGAGGGTGGGCAAAGTGTCGGCTGTGGCTTACGAAAGTTTTGACGGGGCTGTAGTGGTGAAAACCCTGGGTCGTGAGCACGCGGAGGTTGAGCGTCTAAAGGCTGCCGCTGAACGACTGAAAGCGCAGAGGATTCGAGTAGGCAGAATGCGGGCAACATTCGAACCGCTGATTGATGGAATACCCGCGGTTGGGACTGTATTTCTACTATTGGTAGGTGCTTGGTTGGTTGATCGAGGATCCGTTTCAGCAGGTGATCTAGTGGTGGCAGCTACTCTTTTCGGGTTGTTGACCATGCCTCTACGTATTATGGGTTTTTTCTTAGAAGGTATGCCTCGGTCGGTCGTATCCATGGATCGTGTCGACAAGATCTTAGACTTGCAGCCGGAATTTCCGGTTAGCGCAAAGAAGCCAGCATCGAAACTAACGTCGAAAGCCCTTTCGCTGGAGATCGAAGACTTGGTGGTGGATTTTGACGGCCACCGTGTACTCGATGGTGTTTCTTTTGCAGTATCACCAGGTGAAACAGTTGTTCTTGTGGGTCCTACCGGGTCTGGCAAATCAACACTACTGGAAGCGATAACTGGTCTCATAGAAATCAACAGCGGATCGATACAGCTGAACGGTATCCCAATAGAAGAGGTTGATCGTGACACCTGCAATGCGGCATTAGCGATAGCATTTCAGGAGGCTTTTCTATTTGCTGGCACGATAGCTGAAAACGTTACATTGCAGCGTAACAATCCTAGGCGATACGATGATTCTTATAATGATGATTTTCGTAATAGCGACATACGCAACCACAACATTTGGAGTGCACTCACTATGGCAGCGGCATCAGAGTTCGTCGCTGCACTTCCCGGTCAGCTGGAAGCAATCGTTGGAGAGCGTGGCATTACTCTTTCCGGTGGTCAACGTCAGAGAGTGGCTTTAGCTCGTGCACTGTTCGGTGGCCCGCAGCTGCTTATGCTCGATGATGCCACAAGCGCGGTTGATCCGCTAGTGGAAAGCAGAATATTCACTAGTCTGCGCAGTCTTTCCGTGACCACGATTATGGTCGCTTACCGTATGTCTACTTTAGAATCCGGAGACCGCGTAGTTTATTTGGAGAATGGTCGCGTTTTGGCTACGGCCACTCACAAGGAACTATTACAGCGTGCCGATTACCGGTCGTTGGTTGCAGCCTACGAACTGCAAAATCTTGTCCGGCATCAAAAGGCTGAAGCTGCCGCCGTAGCCGCAAGCCGTGGAACCTGAATGAAACCCGCAAGTCATCTGCAGGGCTCTGAATCAGCAACTGACCAGCATGCCCTTAGTACAGTGGAACCTGAATGAAACCCGCAAGCCAGACAACAAGCCAGACACAGTCAAAGCAGAATACAGCCAAGCAGAACAATATCGATCGCACGCCTTCTCACTTGTTTAGGACTATGCGTCGGGGGCTGATTGTCAGCCCCGAATTACGTCGAGAGTTCGGTGTCACAATGGTTATGGCAGTTTTCTCGGCTGTGGCCAGGCTGGTGATTCCAATATTGACTCAGCTGGTTCTTGATCATGGCGTCATCTCTGAAGAGGGGTACAAGCCCGGCTTAGTGTTGGGGTTGTCTTTGTCTGCTTTGTTTGTGGTTGTTGTTGTCGCTGCTGTGAATCGAGGAGTGTATATCCGGCTTGTAACTGCTGCTGAGTCTGTGTTACTCGACCTTCGGGTGAGAACTTTTGAGCACATTCACCGGCTCAGCCTTACCTCGCATATTCGTGAGCGTAGAGGTGTGCTTGTTTCGCGGGTGACAAGTGATGTGGAAACGCTAGCTACATTCATACAACGAGGAGCGATTCTATGGGTGGTCAACCCGGTTATCATACTTGGGTCATTTGCAGTTATGGGCTTCTACAGTTGGCAACTCACTCTTATAGTGATAGCGGCTTATATTCTGCTAGTACCTTTTTTGCGTTGGATGCAACACCGGCAGTTTTTGTCTCAAACGCGAGTGCGGGATGCTGTGGCCGATACATTGGCGAGCACTGGTGAGGTGGTAACAGGTGCGGCTGTTATTCGTTCTTACGGATATACGGAGCCGATACGCCGCCGTCTTGATCAAATGCTTGACAATCAATATAAGGCACGCATTGATGCTCACGTATGGTTTTCTATCATGATGCCAGTTGTTGAGCTACTATCTTCACTTGTGCTTTCAGGTGTGATAGTAGTAGGGATTTGGCAGTTGTCAGCTTTGGAACTAAAAATAGGCGAGCTGGTAGCTTTTATCTTTTTGTTGCGCTTAATGCTTGGCCCTATCACTGAACTAGGAGAAATTTTCCAGCAGACATACACAGCTCTAGCGGGATGGTGGAAGATTTTACAAGTACTCGACTTGCCGGTGGAAATAGATGACATTGAACCTCATCAAGCTCTGACTCTGCCTGAGGGTTCTCTGCCTGTGGAGATCAGAGGGGTGGGGTTTACCTATGACACCGTTTTTCGCGATGATGCTGACTGTTCGAGTGGCTTTAGCAGTTCGGTTAAGGTCTTAGAAGACATCAACATCCGGATAGAAGCTGATGCCAATGTTGCCGTGGTAGGTGAAACCGGTTCCGGGAAAACCACTTTTGCTCGTCTTGTTGCACGGCTGATCGAACCGACGGAAGGAGTGGTAAAGATAGGTGGGTTGGATTTGCGTCTAGTAGCCCGCGAGTCGCATCGCCGATTGATACACATGGTGCCTCAAGATGGATTCTTATTTGATACGACAGTGGAAGAGAATATTCGCTTTGGACGTGGGGGCGCATCTTCAGAAGACGTTGCAGCCGCTATAGATGCCCTGAGTTTACGCGACTGGGTGGATGGCTTGCCAGATGGTGTGCAAACCCAGGTGGGTGAACGTGGTAGCCAGCTCTCGATAGGTGAACGTCAGTTCGTGGCTTTGGCGCGTGCTCAGATAGCTGATCCTAGGTTGTTGATTCTAGACGAAGCAACTTCTGCCATAGACCACGAAACCGAACAGACGTTGATGGAAGCATTAGCTTTTTTGGCCAAAGGGCGTACCTCAATCACAATAGCTCACCGACTGAGCACAGCTGAATGGGCTGATCTAGTATTGGTTTTTCATGATGGTCGTATCGTTGAAACGGGTAATCATGTCGAATTGTTGAGTACGGGTGGTATTTACGCGCAACTCTACGAATCTTGGGTTAGCGATGCTCGAAGTTTTTTGTGATAGTGCGGGTTGCGCAGCAGCTGTTTGCGTTTTTATAGCATGTTTATGGTTCAATTCTTTGGTTATGCGAGTATGTTGTTGTTCGAATATTTGTTTCTCGCATCATAAGTTCAGGTATGTATAAGGTTAGTAGATGGTATGACTGAAAATGGTATAAATGAAAGCAGTACGACTGAACGGAATCTTCCTGTTCGAGTAGCAGTTACGGGTGCTGCAGGTCAGATTAGCTACAGCTTGTTATTTCGGATTGCATCCGGAGCGATGCTTGGCACTGAACAACCCGTAATTTTGCAGTTGCTGGAGATCCCTCCGGCGATGGATGCTTTAGCAGGTGTAGCAATGGAGCTTGAAGATTGCGCCTTTGGTTTGTTGGAAGGGGTGGTTTTAAGCGATGACCCAACAGAAGCTTTCGCAGATGCGGAGATTGCCATCCTCGTAGGTGCGCGTCCCCGCACTAAAGGTATGGAACGAAGCAATCTCCTCGAAGCCAACGGTAGCATATTCACTCAGCAAGGCCGGGCACTGTCTGACTACGCTTCACCTAATGTGAAAGTGCTGGTGGTTGGCAATCCTGCTAACACTAATTGTCTAATAGCTTCAAGCAATGCGCCCAACATACCAAGCGAACAGTTTACGGCGATGACTCGGCTCGACCACAACAGGGCTAAAGCACAGCTCGCGACGCGGCTTGATGTGCCAGTTGAGGATATCAGGAACATGACAATTTGGGGCAACCATTCCACTACTCAATATCCTGATCTTTTCCATTGTGACATAGCGGGAAAAAATGCTGTAGATGCACTTGAAGATCATGATTGGATCGTTAACGTTTTTATTCCTTCTGTCCAGAAGCGAGGTGCGGCAATCATTGAAGCTCGAGGGGCTTCTTCAGCAGCTTCTGCTGCTAATGCGGCGATTGAGCATATAAGAGATTGGATTTTTGGCACTCCACATGGCGACTGGGTGTCGATGGCGGTGCCATCTGACGGTAGTTATGGAATGCCTGAGAGAGTAGTTTCATCTTTTCCGGTGATCTGCAAAGCCGGAAAATATGAGATCGTTACTGGCCTTGAGATCGCAAGTTTTTCCCGTTCTTCTATCGAGCTCTCGTTCGAAGAACTAGAAGCCGAACGCGACGCAGTCGCGGAGTTTGGGTTTCTTTAATCCAAACTCTCTGCTCTATCAGTTCTAACACTGGTGTAGGCGATGCAGGCCTGTGATGGTTTAAGTTGAAGGTTTCGTTGAGTAGAGGATGTGAAGTAGCTGGGGCTGGCGGGTGGGCTGCAGGTTAGTCGTTTGTGCATGAGTCTTCGTATGTGTCGGCGATCTTTAAGGAATTAAGGACTGAACTTGCTTCTATTAGTTTGTTGATATTGCCTTTCATGCGGATTTTTCCTTCCAGAAAAGCAGTTTGCACCGGTTTTCCCCCAAGTGCTACCGCGCAAGCGGTATCGTAGTTGCTTTTAAATGTGAGTAAGTTCGGGTCGTCTACGTTTGCCTGGCTACTGTGCGCCCGACCATTTTGTACCTTGATTTGACCGTTGGCCACTCTTGTGTGCCACCAGAAATTATCGTTATTCTGTAATTTGACGCAATGCTCGATAGTGATCTCTAGGTTTTCATCAACATGGTTATCGGCAAGTGTTTCATCTAGCCATTCCACCCATTCGTCTGTGAAGAGCTGAGGATAAGACGGACTAGCAGACGCTTGAGGTTTAGATGTTTCAACCATTGGAGTGGAGTCTAGTTGTTGATTACACTGATTCGCGCAAATCCTGTAATACCTTGCACAAAAGAGGCTCGGTGCTGCTCCTCGGATACAGTGATCAGTCTTGTTCTTTAATAGTGCTCAACTGGAATCCATCTAGTGCTTCTTTTAAGGCTTTAGTGTCTTGAGAGCCTAACACCACACGGGAATTAGTAGCTACATAAAGTAAGTCGAGGTTGATGTTTGAGCTAGCCACCTTTTGGGCTAGTTCAGCTAGCTCGCCAGGCTGGTCTTTTGCTTGTATGACTACTACTTCGCGTTCTTGACTAATACGTGGGCCTTGGGTGTTGGCCAGGGCACGGTATACGGGCTCACTGTGCGGCACTAGAATATGCAGTTCTGCCGTGCTATCTTGCGCTAGGCATGTAGTAGCAGATATATTGATTCCTGCGTCACTGATCGATTTCGCTACTTTAGCTAGTTCTCCAGGCTTGTTTTTTATTTTGATTGTCAAGTCGCTGGCTATGGTGGTCATGGTTTGTCCTCCTGATTGGATGGCCAATTGAACGAATGATGAGAATAGATGAATACTATTGAATGAATATTAGTCGCATAAATAAATAATCAGTCGCAGTTATGCGCCAAAAAGATATGGAGACCTTAAAAAATGGGAAATCGGAAAGGCTTGATAACGCGTTACGCTCATTCACTAGGCTACGCTTAGCCACGTTTGTCTGTCTCGCTGTTTCTGTGCCACTACTACAATAATATTCAGTATGCTACCCAAACGTAAACGCAGGGCTAGTAGGGAGCCGAAATTTTCGAATATTCCCGCGTCGGATCCGCAGGTGGTGCGTGGGTTGATCAGTCCTCGCCGTTTTGTTCCGACTAACATTTCCCGCCCCCGGTACGTTTTTGCACCTGCAGGTGAAGCTGAGCCTGAAGTATCACCTTTGGTTCGCACTGAAGATGAACTCCAAACCATGCGTCGTACAGGGTTTCTAGCTGCTGAAATGCTGATCCGAGCCTGCGAGCAGGTGAGAGTGGGGGTGACAACTGATTCGATAGATCGATTCGTTCATGACGCTATCGTTGAGGCTGGTGCTTACCCGAGCCCTCTAGGCTATCGGGGATACCCTAAGTCGATATGCACTTCAGTAAATGAAGTGATATGCCACGGTATTCCTGATTCTCGTTCCGTAGCCGATGGCGACATCATCAACATCGACATAACCGTCTACCGAGAGATGGTGCATTGTGATACTTCAGTCACGTTGATGGTAGGTGAGGTGGATGATCATTCAAAGCGGCTCGTAACCCAGACTTGTGCTGCATTATTCAGAGGGATAGCTGCTGTTAAGGCTGGAGCGGCTATACGTGAAATAGGTAGAGCTATACAAAATCATGCCCATGAGCATGGTCTTGGTGTTGTGAGAGAATTCGTGGGCCACGGCATAGGCACCGAATTTCATTCTGGATTACAAATACCCCATTATTACGACCGCAGTGCTTCTACCTTATTGGTTGATAGGATGACGTTCACGATTGAACCCATGCTGACCTTGGGGTCGCCCCGTGTGATGATGTGGGATGATGGCTGGACGGCCATCACCGAAGACGGTCTGCGTACAGCTCAGTTTGAACACACTTTAGCTTGCGAAGGAGATGATGCTGAAATTATAACCCAAACCTCCGCTGGTGAAAGTGCCCACGAAATTTTTGTAGAGCCAATCTCAAAATGAATATCAGATGCACGACTCGTGATGATGGAGGCTTAAGAGAGAGTCGGTGAGTGTTTGTTAGAAGGGATTTTCATGCTGGATTGTTTTAAGAATCCAGTTCTTGCTTTAGAGCTGTCTAGGCAGTATAAGAACAGGGCATATGTCATAGGCATAGCAGCCGTGTATGTTGTTATGCTTTATCCTAATCCCCTTGGTGTAATCAATCCTGGTCACCCTTTACGGCTTCTGTTGTTTACCAGTCCTATGGCCGGTATGTCCGCTTTCTATCCAACTGGTTTTGCGATTGTCGACCATCCTCCTACATTCGCCTTTTTATCACTGGCGCATCAAGATGGTTTTTGGGACGCATTTCCATATATGGTGGCCCCGGTGCTTGGTCTGATTTTTTTGTGGTGCCTGCTTTGGCGGCTACTTCTGTTGTGGGTGAGCGTCGCCGTGGGACTTTGATGCTTGTTCAGTTGAGTTTGCTTCGGCGGTTTGACATTGTTTGGGGCGCGGTTGTTGCTTCGATTGCTCCTGTTTTGTTTCCTGCTTGGGTCTGCGTGATTAGTGGCTCTTCGCGATCTAGGGTGGAGTGGGGGTGCTGGTGGTTGTGTGAAATGAGAA
>JAPPJC010000059.1 GCA_028820455.1 Acidimicrobiaceae bacterium | reverse complement strand
GCCGTAGGGCATAGCAATCGCTGCTGCGCTGCTCTTGGCAAATGTCGAACACGACACGCAGACAACCGAAACAGCCATACTCAGCACGACTAGCCCAGCACCCACACCAGCACCCACAGTAACACTACCGAACAAGCGTTGCACATTCACTTCACCCATGTTCAGCGTCAGAGTCAGCACCAGAGAAAACAGAGAAAACGAATACAACACAACCACGCAGACCACGACAGGACACAAAACAGGAGCAACCGAAGCAACAACCTTACCCCACACAATGTCAAACGGTCGAAGCAAACTCAACTGAACAGGCATCAAAGTTCCACGCCGACGCTCACCCACAACAGAAACAGCCGCCAAAACAGGCACCACGAGAAAAATCACAACAACCACCGGCCACACAGTCAAACCAATAGTAGCACCAAGCAGCTCACCGAATTCCCGACCATCCGGATAGAAAAAGGGCAGACTGTACCTCCACGTTTTCCAAGCAGCATCGACTAAGACAAAAACAGAATACACTGCATACACGGCATACACTGCATACACGACTATGACATATGCCCTGTTCTTATACCGCTTAGACAGCTCCAAAGCAACAACCGGATTCTTAATACGATCCAGCATGAAGTAGTATCCTGAGGAGACAGGCCATACTAGTAAACCAAACCCAGAGTAACTGATTAGATTCTTAACACGATCTAACATGAAACCTCTCCAACAAACACTCGTCAACTCTCCCTCAAACCTCCAACAAGTTCTCAACAAGACAGGGACACCCCCCTATTTTTTATTGGCTATACGATCAGATTTTGTCACGCCTCCAGTTTCCATTAGACGTCCAGTTTTCAGCAGTTCGAACAGCCTAGCCGAGTTGGTTATATCGCATTTTCGGCCCACGAGAACCAGTCCAACACATCCAATGATTTCAAGGCACGCCAATAGTACTATAGGACGGTCGAACTCGGGGGGAACCCCGGATCCGATCGAAATGCCCGCAAAGGGCCACCAGAACAGGCTGGTGTTATGCCATGCACCGCTGGATGCCAGAAAAATGAAAGTAGCGATAGGCAGACCAAGCCAACGCCGACGTGCTAACTTTCGGCCTTTTCCAGCAGTGGTCAGCATTACAAGTAGAAGCAGCACCACACTACCTGTGAGGGTGTGCATCACCCAAGGTGAGCCTGTCAGATTTTCTGTGAGCGGCAGTATCGAGCCTGCGACTACAACACGATAGTCGACTCCGCTGCTGCGAAACACGAACATCACTACCAGCACCCCACAGGCTACAAACCACAAAAACATGTCAATAAGCCACTACTGGCACGTCAACGTAATACCATCCGTCCACATTCCGTGCAGTCCGATATGCTACCCGTGTTACAATTTCGTATTCTCACAATTTCCGCTCTAGGCATACGATTAGGACAGTTGCAACCTTTGTCGTAGTCAAACGAAACCACAGTGAAATGCCCGAAGCTGGGTCGTAAACGTTCGTATCTTTCCAAAGCATCGTGATCCACTGATTTTGCCGTTCGCTCACGAGCTTCCGCTAAATCTGTGAGCTGCTTTTCGATGTCCTGTAGTGTCGCCGCAAGTTCTGCTTCCAACACTGTGACCTGTTCATCCAAGGCCACACCTTCAGCCTCGAGTGTTTTGGTGCTGTCAGCTAGTTCGTCAACTTCGATCAGGGCTTCGATTGCTTGATCTTCTAGAGTACTTTGTCGGGAACGCAAAGTCTCGATTTCACTTTGCAGTGCTGCAATATCTCTCGCAGAACGAATCCGACCTGAGTAGAGTAGGTCATTCTTGGCATCAGCATCAGACGCCAGAGAAGCTGCTTTGTTTTCGTGACGTCGCTGTCGGGTTAAAACTTCTAAGTGCTGCTCTTTGGTGTGGCGAATGAGTCGTTGATGGGCTACTTGCTTGGCTGTAGCAGCTTTCAGATCATCTTTCAGGGGTAATGAGTCTCGTTGGTGTTGAAGCTGTCTGATTTTGGTGTCAAGATCTTGGACTATCTGCAGAGCTGGAATATCCTCGACAGTGGGCTCCGGTGGTGTGGCATCCGAGTTACCCGTATCGATGCCGTCGGTATCCGAGTATTCAACATCGGTATCACGCAAAAATGTGCCTCCTTGCTTTAAACAACACTTTCAACATACGTTTACCAACAAACATAGCTTCTCAAAACATTTAAGTAATGATCAAAAACTACCAATCATATTCGTCAAAAACTATCATGCTTTAAAGTTCACAAACTTTGTTCAGCTTCGTTCTGGCTATGTTTTTGCAGCACATTGAGAATCACCATGAGCAACATCTGCTACGATGTCGTGAACAGCCGATTCGCTACGTATTGTTTACAACACACCACAAATTATAACCACTAGAAACAACGACGTTTGAATGTCGGTAAATATTGGCATTGTAGGGACAGGTCGAGCTGCGATTCTTCATGCAGAGGCCTGCAAGATAGCTTCTGACGTAGAACTGGCAGGTTTAGCTTCACGTACTCCCTTGTCGCCCTCTGCAATGGCGGTAGCGAGAAGTCTTGGCTGTGCGTCTATGAGACTTTCACAGCTAGTCAGAAAATCCGCTGCCTTGATAATCGCTTCTCCACCAGCAACTCACATTGAAATCGCTAAGCAACTAGCGGAGTCGAAGCGACTCCGGGCTGTGCTTGTGGAATCTCCCTGTGGTACCACTATCACAGGAATCAATATACTCGGCTCTATTTTGCAAGACGAACACGTTATGAGCGCAGTGAACTTTCTGCATGCTCCGGCTATCAGGTGCTTACTTGATGTTGTGGCGAATATGGATCCACATCACCTGCAACTACGACTTTCTGTGCCCACTCCCGACCGTGGTTTGAACCAAAACCGCAAGTTCGGTGGAGGTGTGCTACTTGACCCTGGATGCGCTCTTCTGCCAGTCTTGATAGCAGCATTAGGCGGTGCAGTGCAATCAGTGGACACTATGCGATTATCTCACGTCAACGGACTAGACCAAGCTGTGAAAGCGATTATTCATGGAATAGGCGGACGTAAAGCTCTTATCGACCTAAGCTGGGGAGCAGAAATAGCCGAATGCTCTGTTGAGATAGCAGACTTGCAGAGCGTAGCTCGTGTGGAAATGTGGCCTGTGCCTTCTTTGGAGATCAACGGCGAACCTCGAACGCTACCAATACCTGCAAGGATTTCCCCATTGGTCGGGCTTGGTTTCGTGGGACAAATTCAGCAATTGGCTAGCATTGCAAAACTAAAATTGTCGAATCAGGCAAACCCAGCTACAAAATCTTCACCGCCTAAAGCTCAGCAGCCAACCAAAACTGAACCGAGCAGAATGACAGCAGCTGCTTCTATCACTGAAGATGCTTCAGTGATATGGCCTGATCTGCATACTAGTCGTACTGCCCTGGCTATAACAGTGGCTACTGCCCTATCCGCAAAACAGGGCAGACCGGTGGAATTATCAGAGATACCCAATAATGTTTCACCCTTTGAAGTGTTGACAAACAGCAGTTAGTATTCTCTCACATCCTTAATCTCACACCACTATTTCATATCATACTCCTAGGCAACTTTGCTGCGCAAACCACCGGGAAGTCGACCTCGTCGCGGCCTCTGAGAATGCTATCTCATACTATTAAGCAGCTTTGCCACCCGCCCGTTGTCGATAGCTTGAGCAGCAATTTCAAGGCCATCTTGCAGCTCATCTGCTAACCCGGCTACTACTAGCCCCGCCGCTGCGTTCAATGTGACGATGTCACGTTGAGGGCTCGGTTCACCAGCGATTATCGATGTAAAGATCTTAGCGTTATCTGCCGCACTGCCTCCACGTATGTCTTCTGAACCTACTATTTTTAAACCCAGATCAGCTGGACTGAACATAAATGAACTGATAGTGCCGTTGCGAATTTCTCTCACTTGTGACGGGCCAGTGGTGGTCAGTTCGTCAAGCCGCTCTTCTCCATGTACTACCATGGCCCGCTTAGCTCCACGCGCTAGCAGCACTTCAGCGACTTTGTCGACCAACTTGGGATCCGATACACCTACCACTTGATGTTTGACTCGACCTGGATGTGATAGCGGCCCTAAGATGTTGAACAGGGTGGGGATTCCCAATTCGCTGCGTACAGCAGCTACATGACGCATAGCCGGGTGAAAAGCACGCGCATACGCAAATCCGAGCCTCCGATTTCGTACTTCAGAAGATAGTTTGACTGGATCAGTTTCAATCTGCACTCCTAACGCTTCAAGGAAATCAAAACTACCGGAAGTGGAGGATGCCTTCACATTGCCATGCTTGCAGACTACTGCTCCCGCAGCAGCTGACACAAAACACGACATGGTAGACACATTAAGCGCATGCTCCATACGACTAGGTGCACCTCCTGTGCCTACGATATCTATAGTCCCATCTGGCAAATCAAGTGGAGTAGCTGCGTTTAGCATGGCCCTGACCATGCCAGTCAACTCTGTGGCAGATTCATTTTTCATTCGCATGGCCACAACAAATCCTGCTATCCGAGCATCACTGACTTCACCAGCCATGATCAAGTTCAAAATAGCCTCTGCCAGCTCTGCGGTTAAGCCCTCACCCAAGGTTAAACTTCGCAGTATCCGCTGCCAGCCGCCGTAACCATCGACTATCCGCCTACTCGGGGTATGCGTATTTTCCATTTGTCTGCCTACGCTTTCCATCGATGCTAAACACTGCGAGTCTTATGGTTAAACCAGATCTTCCATTTGTCTGCCTACGTTTTCCATCGATGCTAAACGTTTCATGACGTACTTTTCAACGTCCAACCAGTTGGTCGCTCTAGGTGCAGGTAGGTCACGGTTGTAAGGCTGATCGAAGACGATCGCTTCACTGCCATTGGTCCTTAGAACAACAATGTTGTGCGGTGCATCATCCACATACAAGTCGGCCCCTACTTCCGGTTTATCACCCAGAAAACAAATATCACGGTAGGGGATGTTGTTATCGTCTAGCCAGTTGACGGTATCTGTGACTGTTACCACATGACCCCAGTTGTAATAGAGGCGATGAGTTATCACTCTAACCCACACTCCTTCATCTGAAAGTCGCCACAAAACTTCGGAGGCATCAGGAATCATCGATAGTCGTACCAGCATGCGATTATCGATAGCGGCTATCCGATGCCAGCTGCTGGAATCTGTATCGGTCACACCCCATTCGCTGAAATCGTACGATTTCCTCTTAGGCAAAGAAGCAGGCGATATACCCCTGCGAGCAGCGACGAACTCTGCAAAACCAGCCGTGTAATCTGCTATTACGCCATCTATGTCTACACCCAAAACAAATTTCGCCATCTTGTAACCTTAAGACCAACTCCTCACACAAACACACAAAAGAAAATACATTAAAATATGTCAGATATGCTTCAGATAGACGTTACACTATAGCATAACTAGACTATGTTGCTTGCACCATATTGTTTGCTTCTTAGCTGTCCTGGTTCTTGCCGAGTACCTACCATATAAGCCTATCCAAGAAAAAGCCAAGCAGCTCATCTGCCAAGCAAGCCGTCTAACGGCTTGCTTCAGTAATGGATACACTCATTGAGGAGTAAGGAGACTCAAGTGTTTGTTGTGGATCGTTCAAATACAACCGGGTGTACCGCCGCCTCGGAGATACGATGATGTCGCCATCTTATCGCTTCGGATTTCCTTGTGACGTCTCCGAACACGAAAAGCGGACTGCTGTCGTGCCCAACGATGTGAAAAGGATGATCGCAAACGGTTTTGAAGTGACAATAGAAAGTGGTTGCGGGCTTGGAGTGCTCATAGATGACCATGCCTATCGTGAAGCCGGGGCAGACGTGGTAGATGCTTTGGATGTTTCAAGCATTGAGGTGCTGGTTTCACTGCAAACCCCGAAACAGCTCACTGAAACTTTGAAATATCTTTCACCAGGAGCAGTTTTTGTGGGTATTTTTGACCCGTTGTGGATGCCGTCTTCAGCTGATCTTCTGATTGAAACCAAGGTGACCGCTTTCTCGTTGGACTTGGTTCCTCGCATCACTCGAGCCCAGTCTATGGACGTGCTCTCGTCAATGGCTACCATAGCCGGATATGAGGCTGTGGTGTTAGCTGCGAGCAGACTTCCACAGATGTTTCCGTTGATGATGACCGCTGGTGGTACTTTAATACCAGCAAGGGTGATGGTTTTAGGTGCTGGTGTAGCTGGCTTGCAGGCCTGCGCGACCGCTCGGCGGCTTGGAGCGGTGGTAGAGGCCTACGATGTACGTCCTGAAGCTTTGGAGCAAATCCAATCGGTAGGGGCACGTGCTATACGAATCGATCTTGAAGAAACCGGTACAAACGATACAAACAACAGATTAACCAGCCAACAGCAGCAACTCGCACCTTACGTGGCGGCAGCAGACGTTCTCATCACGACAGCAGCCATCCCAGGACAGGTTTCCCCTCTGCTTGTCACCACCGAAATGATCGACGCTATGCGGCCCGGATCTGTGGTGATCGATCTAGCAGCACAGCGAGGCGGAAATTGCGAGATCACCGAAGCTGACAAGGAAATAAACCACAATGAAGTGACCGTGCTCGGCCCGACGAACTTAACATCCAAATGTGCTCGTCACGCCAGCCAGCTGCTTTCTTATAACGTGACAGAGTTTTTACTGCATTTAGCACCGGAAGGAAAGCTAGTCGTCGATACAGACGATGAGATTACTTTGGCTATGTTGGTAACCGATAAGGGCAGCATCGTAAATTCGAAGGTGCTGGCAGCAGCCAAAGACTCCCCACAGTTAGCCGTCACCCACTAACCTGATAACTTGACCTGCACATACTTAAAGCATGACCCTAAAACATGGCACCTCTAACCAACTCTGCATCAGCCAAACCTAGTCTGCCCCCTGTATGCATCCGGATACATTCGGCCTACACCGCTTGACTTGAATATGGATCTGATTGTTGCGTTTACTCTACTAGTGCTTGCTCTGTTCTTAGGAGTAGAGCTGATTAGCAAAGTTTCTCCTACTCTGCATACCCCACTCATGTCAGGTTCCAATGCGATCTCAGGTATCACATTGATAGGTGCAATAACCGCGATCAGTGCCACCGAACAGAATGCTATTGCAACAGTACTGAGCTTTGCAGCGATCACTTTGGCTACGATCAACGTGGTGGGCGGTTTCTTGGTAACACATAGAATGCTCCACATGTTCAGCCCAAAACGGAAGCATAGACAACATTCACAGCAAAACCCGGAGAAACGAAGCCCGACAAATAACAGGACGTCATCCACATCTCCAGCCTCACCTCAGACAGCCTCTGTATCTCCCCAAACGGAAGCATCTCATGCTACACCTAGGAAAAGCCCTTGAATTTGGATAACTGGACTTTAGCTGCTTATCTTGCTGCGGCGATCTTCTTTATTTTAGGCCTTAAGAAACTTAGCAGTCCTCGAAGTGCTGTACAAGGCAACTTTTTGAGTGCATTGGGCATGCTTATCGGTGTGCTAGCCACGCTGATCGATAACGGTGCTGTAGGGTTGGGACTGATTTTTGGTGGCATAGCACTGGGTGCTGTGATCGGTGTTGTGTCGGCCACTAACGTCAAAATGGCTGCAATGCCTGAACTGGTTGCTTTGTTCAACGGCTTTGGCGGTGGTGCTTCAATGCTTGTGGCTGCTACTTCTCACATTGAAGCAGCTGAAGCCAGCTATGCCGAGTCCGTGGCTACTATCGCAGCAACGATTGTCGGAGCAGTAACTCTAACCGGAAGCTTAATTGCTTTCACGAAGCTGCGTGGCAAGCTCCGAAGCGGCAGAATAATCGGTCCGCGTTGGGTGAGTGGAATGCTGGCTCTAACTGCCGCTGGTATTGGAACCATGATCGTTGTTTATGATGACAACACATTTTTCGGTAGTAATGCTTTGTGGTTACTGGTTATGATTTCAGCTCTGCTAGGTGTGGTGGCTGTGCTACCTATAGGTGGTGCTGATATGCCTGTGGTCATCGCGACTCTCAACTCTTTGTCGGGTGTCGCTGCAGTGGCAGCTGGTTTTGTGCTTGAAAACCAACTTTTGATCATTGCAGGAGCTTTAGTGGGTGCTAGCGGACTCTTATTGACTCAGATCATGTGCGAATCCATGAATAGGCCATTAGCAGTCGTACTGTTCGGTTTAGCACCATCAAGTGAAACCATTGACAGCAATGCGGGTGCTTATGATAGCAGAATACGACCAACCTCAGCTGAAGACGTGTCTCTACTGTTGGAAACTGCTAGACGAGTGGTGATAGTTCCCGGTTACGGTCTCGCTGTGGCGCAAGCCCAACATGCGGTACATGACCTGGCTGGACGTCTTAACAGTATGGGAATAGAGGTCGTGTTCGGTATTCATCCGGTGGCTGGGAGAATGCCAGGCCACATGAATGTGCTACTTGCTGAAGCGAAAATAAGTTATGAACTTTTGTTGACCATGGAAGAAGTCAACCCTCTGTTCGAGCAAACCGATGTAACCATCGTGTTGGGTGCTAACGACGTGGTCAATCCAACAGCTCGTAGCGACGCTTCTAGTCCGATAGCCGGAATGCCGATCCTAGATGTTGACCGCAGCAGTATTGTGATAGTCATAAAGCGCAGTCTTAGCCCTGGTTTTGCAGGCATCCCCAATCCGCTGTTCACAGCTGATAATACTTTAATGCTTTTTGAGGATGGCCGCGAAGCTGTAACTCGAATTCTTCAGTCTTTGAGGCAATCAAAGCCAAGTCTCAATAAACTGACGTAGAAACCTACTGCTTACACGGAGAACCTGCTACTTTGGTTCGAGAAGGGGCTAGCCGAGCTTTATCGGATACATGTAAGCTTTGTAAACGTTGAATAGCAAAATATGCTTTTACACGATTCCAGTAATTTGCTGATCGGAAAAAGTCCCAACCTTGATTTGTTATGATTGGGGTGGGAGTGTGTTGAAGGTGTTTCAGGGTTGCCGGAGGGAGGTCAGCCACCTCAGCGACACGCTTGCCACTGTTGCCGCCGTCGGTGGTATTACTGCCGTCTGTGGTGTCAGTGGTGTTGCGGGTTCTCAGTACTGCTTCCCACAGCTCCGGCCTCGCAGCAGCCTTCAACACCGCGGACTGAACGTTCGCGTTACCGGGTCTCAATGTCACGCTGAACACCCCTCACCGCTGCTATACTTCACCACACGGGTGACCTCTTAAACGCGACAAAGCAGAAACATGCACACACTCTACCACAGCTCACAAAAAACACCCCCACCCATACCACCCAACACCCAACCCCGTGAAAAATCAAGGATAAACCATGAAACAAACAAAGCTTAAGTTCAGATATCTGTTTTCCGTTGTCTTGACCCTTATCTTGACTGCCCTGTTGGCAGCTTGCGACGGTGACGATGAAACTGAGGAGCCTACAGACACCACTACCACTACAGTACTTGAGACGACTACCACCGTAGAAGTCACGACTCCCACCACTGAATCCGCAGCTGCACCCTCAGAGGAGGCTCCAACTATGATGGGTGACCTACGGGATTTCAATTTAACCGCATCGACCACAGGACAGGACTTGATCGACAGAATCTCCGAAGAAGAGGCCTCCTGCATCGAGGAAGCATTCGGAGAAACGATATTCCAGTTCATGCTTCAATCACCTCTCCTGACGCAGAATGCCGACCCTTCTGCTGCTGGACCCTTGTTCAATTGTATGACAACCGAAAATGTCGTGTTGTTCAGTGTGGCTTCTCTCGATGCCCAGGCGGGAGGATGGGCCCCGGAGAGTCGTGAATGTATCACGACTGTCAGTTTGGAGCATCCTCAAGCGATATTCATTAGGATGGGACTGAGCTTGGAAGGAGACCCCGAATCACCTGCAGAAACCCTTGATTACAATGTACTGATCCATGAATGTTTGACCAACGAGGAGAAAAAGGAGTTCACTTTGGCTCTTTGGCTGGGTCTCGACCAGAATAGCCCAAGCACGGGGCAAGACATATACGACCTGCTGACTGAATCAGAGGCACAATGTGTGGCCGAAAACCTCTCCGAACAACAATTCGCTGCCATGATGGCCGCTCAGCCGCTGGAAGCCGTTCAAATCGGAAGTACCGTCGGTAGTCAGTGTATCAGCCAGGAAACCAACGAAAAGATATTCACCAACGTGACAAGCTGGGCTATGGGTGGTGTGAGCGAAGAGACACTGAGCTGTCTTGGGGATTTCGCCAAACAATATCCCGAATTCGTGGCACTTCTCGCAGCTGGCTTGGAGGCTCTCCAAAATATTCCAGCGGATGATTTTGTGAGGATCACTGATGTTGGCAACGCACAGTACGACTGCATGACAGAGGAAGAGTTGCTTACGATTCAGGAAAACGCCACAACCGCTATGAGTACTGCTGCTGAACAATAGGAGCATGACTTTCTGACAATAAGGAGGATAACCGCCTAGAAGAACTCTTTCGATCCCACGAAAACTTGAAGGGGCCGAACCAGTACGGGTTCGGCCCCTCTTGCTATCCAGTAGGACTTTGAACGAATCAGGACTACCAATGACATACATCAAGGCGCAGCCATAGTGGAGTTCTCGATGATTTCAGACAAACAAGCTCCAACTAGCAGTACCGCGGTGGTGAGGCCGCCAATTCCCGAACTCCTACACCCTGCACGACCACTCCTAAGCCACTGACCCCACAGCAGCTCCTTGGATGTGGAGGACACAATCGTCGAGTTGCCTTCTGACAACAGGAAAAACATCGCTGTTGTGGTCTCTACATGCTGCTCGGTCCCCGCCGGGTGGGTAAATCAGTGGAAGTCAAGCGGACGATCGAGAATATGATCACGGCGGGTACAGACCCGCGCTCGATTGCGCACATGTCCGTGGACGGGTTTTCTTCACACGACTTGGTGGCCTTCATCAGAACTGCCGGCAGGCTTATGCCGCAGGAGGGTCTTCGGTGGTGGTTCATCGACGAGATCACGTCCGTTTCCGGTGGCTGGCCGGCTCAGATCAAATGGCTACGGGATAACGATGCCCGTTTTTGTCGCGATACTGTGGTACTGACAGGGTCGTCGTCATCGAACCTGCGTGAATCCACCGGCGAACTGGCGGGACGGCGTGGCCCTGCGTCCGACCCAGACCGGTTGCTGCTGCCCATCGGCTTTCGCACCTTCCTTCGGCTCACTCACCATGACTTGAAGCTCGAACAACTGGAATCGTCACCTCGGCTCTCTGTAACCGACCTCACACCGAGCCGTCTTAGCGAAGCCGCCTACCACCTGGTACCGTGGCTGCACATACTAGCAGATGCATGGGAGGACTATCTGCGAGTTGGAGGGTTCCCCCAAGCAATCGCCAACCACATCCGCCACCAGCAGCCCGACGACAGTCTACGAATTGCGCTGAAGGGAGTCATCAGCGGTGACGCATTCCAACAGTCCCGGCTCTCGGAACTGCAAACCAGCGAGATGTTGCACCGACTCGCCAGAGGGCTCGGCTCCCCGTACAACGTGACGCACCTCGCCCGTGAAATAGGTGTGTCACCACCCACCGCCCGGCGTCGCATCGACGATCTCAGAGAGTCTTTCGTAGCATGGCCCGTTTACAGGGAAAGAAATCTGCGTCCACTGTTGCGGGCGCAGGAGAAGATTTATTTCACCGATCCTGTCTACACGCATCTGTCGGATCCGGCCAGCGAACCGCGTATTGGTCCGATGGATGAGACCGCGCTATCAGAACAGCAACTGGCGGTGGCACTATGGCGAAACATCGCATGGCAGCACCGTGGGAGTCACACGAGATTCGACCGGGTTCTCTACTACCGCTCCGACACGGGCGCAGAGATCGACTTCGTGGGCCCCGACCTCGGCACACTGGCCATCGAATCTAAATACGTCGATGGACGTTGGCGCAGGAACACCGGACGTACCATGGCCGCCTCCCGCTGGTGGGGCATCATAGCAACCCGCACCGAACTGAACCTCGACAACCTCGAACTATCGGCAATACCCGCTTCCATGCTCGCCTCGCTCATCGACGACTGATACGACACCCGTCTCGCTGTCTGCACATCTATGAATGCCAGCCCCAATGTACCATACTACATATCGCATGAGCTTACTAGTGCTGCCGTCAGCTATTGCCTGACCGGAACGTATTCTGAATTCAGAATATCCAGCACATCAGGTATATCCTGGTGGAGCTGATCGGACTCGAACCGACGACCCCCTGCTTGCAAAGCAGGTGCTCTTGCCAACTGAGCTACAGCCCCTCAACTATGATGATACCTCAATGAGCTAGGCTTGAAACACACCAAAAGTGGGATAAAGTACAGGGCATTAGAATACAGGGCATGCAGGACACTGTATGCGAGTGTGGGCGCGGAGGGACTCGAACCCCCGGCCTCTTCCTTGTAAGGGAAGCGCTCTAGCCGGCTGAGCTACACGCCCGTAACTTGAAGCATACCCGCTCCAACATCTGTATCGTACTAAAACTATTCTTTCTCGCAAACCATATTTACCACAAAAACTGAACTAGCCTTGGGAACCCGACTATTGAGAACTGGGAACAGCAGCCCCAGCCCTTATTTTCAACAGATCGTCAGCTAAAGGAATGGGGGCAGCCACTAAAGCCCGTCGACTTTCACTGTTCAATGTAACCAGGTCTCGTTGATGGACATCCTGGGCATGAATACCCGATTCAGTGCAGACTAACAGTGCTCCTAGATAATCCCAAGGCCCTAAACCATCATCTGAAAAGTCGATATAACCATCAAGACGGCCATCTGCTACAGCACATATCTCCAAAGCAGCCGCGCCTAGAGCCCTGAATTGCGCCCAGCCCCCATAAACTGGTGGCAAACCATTGACAGCTATCATAGCATCCCCTAAATTCGGGGAACTTCTATGAGTCAGTCGAGTGCCGTTGCAGAATGCGCCGCCACCTCTAACCGCTTCATAGCGTTCACCACTTCCATGGTTGTAAACAACTGACACCAACGGGCCTTCACCGTCCACCACGCAAATGCTCGTAGCGAAAAACCGCATACCCCGTGAAGCATTGGAAGAACCATCAACGGGGTCTATCACAGCCACAGGAGCCGACCCAGGCTCTGCACTATCGGAATCCAAACCGCTCTCCTCACTGAGAACCCGCAAGCCGCCTTCACGTAGTATCGGCAGGGCAGCTTCGTTGGCACTCAAATCAAACGCGTACTGGCCGTGTTTCAACTCTGAAGGCCCCCAGTCTTTCTGCGTGGACAGCACGTCAACCACAGCATCGATCGCCGCACTTAAAACCCCTGAAAACTGCGAAGAAATCAACTATCCATCTCCGGCTGAATCCTCAACGACACCGGACACTCAAAACCCCTGAAAACCACGAAGAAATCAACTCTGCCAAAACATACGATTATAGAATAAAGAAGCTGCGCCACGGAAAAATGCCGTACTCCTGATGCTCTCGCGACGCAGTTGTGAATTCCTTTACCACAATTCAAATTGTATTCGCGTTAGTCTTGAGTTCTGCTCATAGTCTCACGTCTCTACTGCATTCACACTAGGAGTTCTACTCATACCAGCCTGAACTGAATATCAGATTATCGTGTAAAACTGCCCAAGTGTGCTTCTGCACGTCCTCACCTGTCTCCGGGTTGACCTGCCAGTAGTCAACCCACGTTCCAGACTCGGAGACTGCTAGGAGGTCGTCGCCGTAGAAGTAGCCTTGGGAGTCGATCCTTTCGCTCGGGTCGCGGTCTCTCAGTTCTTCGTTGAAGTGGACTATGGTACGGCCAGTCTCCGTATCTATGATAAAGACATACCACTGCCCGTCAACACTCTCAGGCGTATTGTAGTATTCTGCGGTCTTTTCGATTCCGGCTGCGTCGTAAAGGTCGATAGCCTGCTGCACAAACGCTTTGGTGTACGCGGGGGCGTCAGCTTTGCCGGGTAGAGGCTCATACCACCCGGACGCGAAGATGACGTCGTCGTATTCCACAGCCCAAACGTGCTTCAGTTCTACTTCGCCGTCAACCGCCGGGTTGGGGAATCTATAGTCGACCCATACACCGGCACTGGCATCGACATCAGTGCCCAACAGGCCGACAGGGAAGTTATTGGGCCCAGTAATCGCAACCGCGGGTACTCCTATAGCCTGCGGAGTCAGAGGTGACGCCACCAGTGTCAAGTCCTCATCGAGGATATAGACATACCACTGCCCGTCAACACTCTCAGGCGTATTGTAGTATTCCAATGTCCTCTCCAACCCGACCGCCCTGTACAAGTCAACAGCCTGCTGCACAAATGCCTTAGTGTATGCGGGCGTATCCCATTTGTCCGGGCTTGATTCGTACCAACCGGATCCGAACTGCACCCCATCCACATCCACTACCCAGGTGTGCTTTATCTCAGCTGCCCCTGAGACGGGATTTGTGAAGAGGTAGCTGAGCCACTCACCGTCCTCATCAGCTGATGCGAGTACCGCTTCTCCTGCTGGGTAACCGTTAGGGCTTTTGACCTCGTGAGCCGGAAGGCCGACTAAGCTCTGATCGGCGTGGGCCAGCAGCTTGTCGTCCTCGAAGATGAACACATACCACTGCCCGTCAATGCTCTCAGGCGTGTTGTAATAAGCGACTGTGTCATCTAGACCCTGCTCGCGGTGCATTTCTACGGCCTGCAGTACGAACTCTTTGGTATACTCTTCTGCATCGTAGCGCAAGACAGTGCTGCTGCTAGCCTTATCCTCATCTACAGTCAGGTTCATACCTTGGTCTTGAACTCGAACATTCGGTTCGTTCCCCTGGTCTTGAGGCTCACTTTCGTCTTGACATGCAACTCCCGTCAAAACTAAAGTCAATGCCATCGCCAATGCATACAGAAATCTCATAGAATTTTCCCTTCTAAATCCAGTCGGACACAAGCCGACCATTGAATGTCAGCCTTCGAAAAAGTTAGGCTCATGCTAACACCCTGACACCATAATGCAACACCGGTGGTTACCACCACCT
This sequence comes from Acidimicrobiaceae bacterium, assembly GCA_028820455.1. GTDB lineage: Bacteria > Actinomycetota > Acidimicrobiia > Acidimicrobiales > Aldehydirespiratoraceae > JAAXHB01. Next base: position 5,116 of record JAPPJC010000059.1, on the reverse strand, counting down.
AACGATAAATCCGCAATTAGCCGACAATTGACGACACAATTCATAATCAAGCATTACACTCACTACATGAATACATTAAAGTGGAATAAGACAGGGACAAAGTGAAATAAGACAGGGACACTGCCTGATCTCCCCCGATCTCCCATCAAGTCTTCAATGCATTCTGAAATGATACAGAAACAACCAGAAAGCATTCCCTCAGCGTACCTGCCAGGCCGCGAGGAAGCCTACCATCTCGATAAGGTGGCAACAGACAACTACATCGCCCACACTCAAATCGGTGACCCGGTCATGGATGCGATTGTCGAAGAGTTAGCCCCGCTACCTCAAAACCACACTCACCGCTTCATTGCGGCTGGAATGAATGGGGATCATGACGGTTTGCAAAATGCTCCGAAGCTGCTGCGAGATTTTTTTTTATCCACCCCTCCCAAGCCCGAATGGCTCGATTATGACGCGTTTCGTTTGGGAATCCGCGCCTTCCAGAGAAACGCCCGTTTCATCCTTCCTGCTTTCGTTACAGGTGTTCTCATAGATGGTTTCTCAACACTGATCAGTCAATCTTTCGCACAAACCGGACGAATCTTCGACAATGGCGTCTGGCGGCTCAAGCAGAACAACCGCCATCAGCTGGAAATTTTCTGGCCAGACGGCTTGAAAAAATATGGCGATGGATGGAAACTGTCTGTACGAATCCGCTTCGTGCATGCACAGGTCCGGCGACTTCTAGACCAAACAAGCAAATGGGATCACGAGGCCTGGGGCGTACCGATCAGTGCTGCTCACACTGCTTATGCAACGGCCTGCTTCGCTACGCGTGCACTCGACTATTCAAAATTACTGGGAGCCCGCTACAGCACAGAAGAGCGAGCGAGCTATCATGCCGTGTGGCGTTACACCGGCCATCTCATGGGTGTTCCAGAAACAATCCTTTTCGCCAACGAGAGCGACTCCCAAAAGCTCTATCACATTGGTGCCAGTTGTGAACCACCACCGACTCAAGAGGCGATACTTGCAGCGAATGCCTTGATCAACTCAGCCCCTCTGGTGGCAGGTATCACCGACACAAACGAAAGAAAGAAGCTAGTAGACAAGGTTATATATCCTGTCGCCCGTGGCCTAGTAGGTAAAAAACTTGCTGACGACCTGAAATTCCCAAGAAACAAGATACCCTTTCCACTGCTCTCGTTCCGACTGAGCCAGAAAATCCAAGGATTGAAAATAAAGCTGCAGAAGGAGTCGTCCAGCACCAACTTCGGTGCATTGCTAGAAGCGTCCGCCTATCACGAAGCCGGCATATCATATCGGTTACCCAATCACGCTCATGCCGAACGATCAGGGAAGTGGTAGCCAGGTCACAACCATACAGCCATAAGAGTACCTGATTACCACCTGGTGCGCTCGGTGGGCTATTGGGAATGCCGACTTGAGCAGGAGTCGTCAGGGATGCTGACCCGACAAGCTGGGCTTAAAACCGGTGGGCTCGGTGGGGATCGAACCCACGGCCAAGGGATTATGAGTCCCCTGCTCTAACCACTGAGCTACGAGCCCATAATGACCTTACAGGATACCTAGGCCTATATGCAACTTAGACGTAAGTCAACTCAGAACTCCCCGCAACCACCCATATTCAGAATTACACGCAAAGCAATATAAGCGAGGCTCAGCTCCGGGGAGGTGGTGGGGATCGAACCTCAGGCTGATCTGCAACGAACTCGAAAAGAAAGGCTCAGCTCCGGGGGTGGGGATCGAACCCACGACCTAGCGGTTAACAGCCGCTTGCTCTGCCAGCTGAGCTACCCCGGATTGACCATTCAAACCTAGCTGACGTATTATAACAGCTCAACCGACAATGCGCACTATCCTAATCCCAACTGATCAACCAGAAAAACAGGCCAATCCACCTTTAGAACCTACTGCCGGTTTCAGAGTCTACTGCTGGTTTCACCTCAGGCTCTCCTTCGAGTTGCCGGCCGTACTCAACCAGCCAAGGCATAAGAACATCCAGTGCCGCATCCCGAGTTTTCGGTTCCGTGAGAAGTTCTGTCTGCTGCTTGAGCCAACTAATGCAACTTACATATTCTTGGCGCAACGACTTTTCTGTGGTGTGGGTAGCGTAGTATCGCAGCTCGCGAGTGTAACGCACTACTGCTAGACGTGCCAAACCGGCTAACACATCACTTGCGGGCAGTCCACTTGGATCAACAGCCAAATATCGCAGCAAACCCGCTGCTGGTTCTGATAGCCGGTCACTGGCATCAAGCACAGAACCCGATTCCTGTAAGGTGTGAAAGATTTCTTTCCTCGTGGAATTTCCAAACAAAGAAATATGAAGTCTGTCGATGATTGCTTGGGGATGATGAATAACCATTCGCAATGCCTCATCCTCAGGTGATAGATCGCCCACACTGGATTTCATTCCCACACCTGTTCTCATATCGCCTGTCATATCGCTCCTACTGCTATCCGAAGCGAACGCACCGGCATCGGCATCATAGGCATAGTCGTAGCTATAAAAGTCTTCCTGAGAATTTGCACGAGCCGCACCCACACCCACGCTACCAGTAGTTGTCTTTCGGCTGTTAACAGACTTAACAGCGGACTCGGCCAATGGCCTCAGCTGTTTGACGTCTACACGGCAGCGATCCGCTATGCTCATCAAATATTGATCCCTTACCATGGGATCGGGATGCTCACCCACAACAGCAGCAGCTTCAGCTGCGGAACGAGCCCGGCTCTCAGCTGTGTTCATGTGATGGCGTGCCAACACTCTATTCAAACGAAACTGCAAGAACGGTACAGCGTCTTGCACGGCGATGCGCAAAGCCTCAGGATCTGAACGTGCCAGATCGTCGGGATCAGTGTCTTCAGGCAGGTGTGCTACCAGCACTTCAAGCTTATGTTTGCGCTCCCAAACGTATATCCGCTCCGCAGCTAAAACACCCGCAGCATCCGCGTCAAACGCCAACACCAGCTTATCCGCTGAAAAACGTTTGAGTAGGGTCACATGTTGTTCTGTAAGAGCAACACCGCATGTCGCTACTGTATTGCCCACCCCTGCTACGGCCGCGCCTATGACATCTGTGTATCCTTCACATATCACCGCCTCGCCTTTGCGTACGATATCCGCTCGATGTTCGTGCAAACCGTACAACACTCTACTTTTATTGTAGAGCATTGCATCTGAGGAAGTGTTGATATATTTCGGTCCTTTATCTTTTGGTAGGATTCTACCACCAAAAGCTACCGGGTTGCCGTGCTCATTGCTGATGGGAAACAGTAGCCTCTTGTAAAAAAAATCGCATAGCACCCCCTGACTCATGACGGCCAGGCCTGAAGCGCGCCAATCTGAAGCAGCTAGATTCAAATGCTGAATGAGGACATTCCTGTCCTTGCTTACTGGAGCCCAGCCGAGACGGTAGAGTTGCACCACTTCAGAAGAATAGCCACGACTTCTCAGATAAGCCCGAGCTGGACCCGCAGCAGAACTTTTGAGCAGCTGCTTGTGATAGAAGTCGCAGGCCCTCGACACTGCATCTGTGAGCTTACGTTTGAGCTTGTAGGAAGCAGCGTCGGCAGGGTTCGAGTATTGCAAAGTTATGCCAGCTCGATTTGCCAGTACCTCTACTGCTTCCACAAAATCCAGGTTGTCGATTTCTTGCACAAAAGTGATGGCATCACCGCTGCGTTGACAACCAAAACAGTAGTACACGCCTTTCTCAGCTGACACCGAGAGTGAAGGGGTGCGCTCTCCATGTAGGGGGCAACGGGCCATCCACTGCCGGCCCACACGTTTTATTTCGGTGTGACCACCGATAAGTGCTACGATATCGGTAGAAGAACGAACTTTGGCTATGTCGTCGGATCCAATGGCTCGGCCGTTCATTGCTTTCACACGTCGAAGTTGAAGACTGTTGGCGTTCGTGCCATCGTGTCACGCCGAGCTATCGGCTATCTTATCGTGTATCAAACTGTCGAGACCATCAATGCCTATCCTGTCTTGTGCCATGGTGTCACGATATCTCACGGTGACAGTTTGATCTTCACCGGTCTCAAAGTCGATAGTCACACAAAGCGGTGTTCCAATTTCGTCTTGGCGGCGGTAACGACGACCAATGTTCTGGGTTTCGTCATAATCGCAACTCCAATGCTGTTTGAGCAGGTCGAACACTTTCAACGCTTTCCGTGTCAACTCTGGCTTGCGCGACAATGGGAGCACCGCAACCTGGTACGGAGCGAGTTGCGGGTGCAGCCTTAACACGATACGATCGGTTCCTCTTACCTGTTCCACATGGTAGGCGGCCATCAGAAATGCCATAGCCGTGCGTGTAGCCCCGGCTGCTGGCTCGATCACGTGTGGCGTGTAATGCTTGTTTGAACTGGGATCGAAATACCGCAGTCGCTCACCAGAATGTTCGCTGTGGCGGCTTAGGTCGTAGTCACCACGGTTGGCGATACCTTCAAGCTCATCCCAACCCCAGGGAAATAAAAACTCGACATCAGAGGTAGCAGAAGAATAATGGCTGAGTTCATCGGAGCCGTGCGCACGAAGCCTCAGCATTTCAGGGCTGATGCCTAGATCAGTATACCATTTCAGTCGGGTATCGCACCAATACCGATACCAGTATTCGCTGTCATGAGGCGGCACAAAGAATTCCATCTCCATTTGTTCGAATTCGCGGGTGCGGAACACGAAATTGCCAGGCGTGATTTCGTTGCGGAACGACTTTCCGATCTGAGCGATACCAAAAGGCAGTCGTTTACGAGATGTCTGCAAGACGTTGACGAAGTTGTAGAACATGCCTTGTGCAGTTTCGGGCCTAAGGTAAACCACGGCTGCCGTGCCGGCTACGGGGCCGGCATGAGTGGAGAACATCAGATTGAACTGCCGCGACTCGGTTAAAGTTCCCGGCTGCCCACAATCCGGACAAACATCAGGATTCTCCAACTTGTCGGTGCGATGTCGAGTACCGCAATCACGACAATCCGTCATCGGGTCGCTGAAATTATCGAGATGGCCTGACGCTTCCCACACCGCAGGCGGCGACAAGATTGAAGCATCGATGCCTACAACGTCATGGCGGTGCTGCACCATCGAACGCCACCACTGTTCCTT
>JAPPJC010000028.1 GCA_028820455.1 Acidimicrobiaceae bacterium | reverse complement strand
TCATATGCGTGAAGGCGGTGAACTTTCAGGGGATCTTGAGAATGCACATGTAGCATTCCTTGTTTTCCCGACCGGAAAGATACAGTAGTGGCTCATCGATCCTGAAAGGCGAGTGGATGTCTAGTCGGGCGGACATCGGATAGAAGCGAGATCCTGGTACTGGGGTGCGGTTCACGCACAGCTCAGGTCTGTGCAGCTGGGCTACCGGCAAATGCTGCTTTGCAAGCCGTTGGCATCGAGTACGTACACGAGCGCGAATTGGGCAATCCGAAAGACAACCGTGAGTTGTTCAGGCAGGGCTCCCAGGATGCAAGAAATGTATACACAGCTCACATGCGCAACGATCGGGTGGGGTGAACAGCCAGTCCCTCGGCTCCAGTCGCAAGAGACGTATACACAGCTCACATGCGCAACGGGGCATCACAAGCAGTGCAGAAGGCCGTAGAGCGGACTCGCAGTCAGTATGTTGCTCTGTTCTGCTATGAGCGTCAACATAGCCAGTGTCATCGTTCTTGCATCGCCGCTGAGATCGGTTTGCACCGCTCGGGTTTGCGGGTTGTGGAGCTGTGACCGTGTGAGCGATGAGATAACCACTCTTGACGGTCATGGTCTTGGTGAAAGCTTCACCAACCATCGCGGGAGATCCAGTATCCACAGAGTTTTCTAGTTCTCGGAGTTTTTGTCTGGTTGTGAGATCCACCGGCGTTAACGCGTGGGGGATTGAACAGGCTGTGGTCACCACGAGAACAAGTTCCACAACGGTACCGACAGTACACTCGCGGTATATAATGAATCATGGCTAAGTCACGAAGAGAGCACAGCATAGACCAACTCACCATAAAAGGGTTTGACGATGACTTGGGTTCTGCTGTGCACAGTTCTGCTGAGCGCGAGGCCATCTCTTCGAATCAAGCTGCCCTGAAGCTGCTTCGGCGGGGTGCCAGCCTTTCGGACACACCCAGACGAACAGGTACAGTCGATTCCTCGTTCGACCATCCAATAGGCCACTGGACTCCCTCGGAAGCGGAAGAAATGGACGCTGCGCCGGAGGACTTCGAAATCATCGACGAAGCAGCCCGGCAGTGAGGCTGCCGCTGGACTCCAACGCATATTCCCTGCTTATGCGGGGACACAAGCAGGTTGCGGAACTTGTCAGGAAAGCGGATCAGATCTTGTTCTCTGCTGTTGTGGTCGGTGAACTGATGTACGGGTTCAAGAGGGGGTCACGTTTCAAGCGAAATGTTAAGACCTTACACTCCTTCCTCAACAGTCCGTACGCGTCCTTCATGGAAGTGGGACCCGTAACGGCAGATCGCTATTCCAGGACAGCCACAGCCTTACGAACAAAAGGACGTCCAATCCCAACAAACGACATTTGGATAGCCGCCCATGCCATGGAGACTGACACCGATCTCGTGTCGGCTGACAGACACTTCGAATACGTTGACGGGATTACATGGATCCCAATCACGGCCAATTGAAGCCAATGGGCCGATGTTCTAGACTCGCTTCAACACCACACTGAGATAGTTTGTCTCCGATCTGCCTTAACGCTGCCGAAGAGCGGGGCGAGATACCTGAAGGCTTCGGCAGTGACATCTGTGCTGGGATTATGTGGTTGGGTTGCGAGATTTGGTTGGTTGGGTGGGGTGCGTCTTTGAGTTGCTTATACTCCGATAGCGTATTAATTGGTGGGATTCCCAGTGTCGGGGTAGGTGGGGTAGGACCACTTTCTCGCTGATGGGGTAGGTGGCGGCATTGGGTCACGGCTGATTCTCCTATTGTCGGCGCATTCCACTCCTGAGGCGCGGGGTGCGGGATCACGCCACCGACTGCTCGTATGTGAGCCGTTTACCGACGCCGCCCCGTAGTAGGCTGGGTGTCTGGTCTACCGTGTCGAGGGGCTGCGGGTTGCGGCGGCCAGCGAATTCGTCGGTGTAGGCTCGTCGGTGCTCACGGCTCATCCGATGGTACACACACGCGGTAATACCCGCGTTCCGACATCGGCTAGAACGATTCGATACCGTTCGTGTGGGCTGGTCCACGCACGTACTCTCCTACGCCGTGGTTGACTGTGAGGCGAGGGGAACGCCGGTAACCCGCAGAGCCGTCCGTGGTCAGCGTAGAGCGCGGCGTCACGTTGCCGGCCACGAACTCGGACAGCGGAACCGTGGCAGTGTCGGGTACGTGCTCGGCCACCACCAGCGTAGAGCGCGGTTGTTGT
>JAPPJC010000007.1 GCA_028820455.1 Acidimicrobiaceae bacterium | reverse complement strand
ACACAAACACCCCAACAACCCACCACCAGCACAAAATAACGCGACAGCTTCTTAGCCTAGAAAGGTGCGGTAAGCATCGAGTGTTTCCCTGTTGAAGCACACAAAACGCACGATCTCTACTCTTGTCGGGGCTGATTGTACAGTGCCGATGGCGATAGCTGTGGCTGGCTGCACGGGATAACCGTAAACACCGGTTGAGATAGCAGGAAACGCCACACTCTCGGCACCTACTTCGTCGGCTCGCGCTAATGACGAGCGGTAACAAGACTCCAGTAACTGAGGCTCGCCTCGGGTACCTCCATGCCAGATGGGGCCGACAGTGTGTATGACCCATTCAGCAGCGAGCTGAAAGCCTGGAGTGATTTTCGCGTCGCCGGTGTTGCAGCCATCCAAAGTCCGGCAACATTCGAGCAGTTCTGGACCGGCGGCGCGGTGAATAGCACCGTCCACACCGCCGCCACCGAGCAAAGAAGAATTAGCGGCATTGACGATAACGTCCACCTGCTCGACAGTGATATCTCCGAGCGTAACCTCCAAACGCGGGTTGGTGTTATCAGCTTCCGCAGGCACTTTCAGATTCACCTCATTCATGATAGTCGCATGCAAGCATGACTAGCCACCATAAGAACACCGGTTCAAAAACTGCTACAGTATGGGCGGTTCGGGGGGCGGTGAACACGAGTGGAGTAACCATAAGAACACCGGTTCAAAAACTGCTACAGATGCTACAGTATGGGCGATCACAACACAAAACAAACACCCACCACAACACGACGCCAAGCAGCTTCAGTACGCTTGTGGTCAACTCTTAAGGTGTATTTGCTACAACCACGAGCACTGCAATTATCTCGAAGATGCCCGTAAAAGCCACATTCAAAATCATAAGCTGGAGTGAATTGACAGTGAAACTGTACAGGAGACGAAATGCCCGTAAAAGCCACATTCAAAATCATAAGCTGGGATGAGGAGCCGTTTGACGAACCAGAGGGCGGGCCGAAGCTAACACGGGCACATGTGAAGAAGTCTTTTCACGGTGATCTGTCAGGGACGGGCAATCTCATGTACGTAATGATGCACCTCGACAGTGGAATCGCCTCGTTCACAGGTTTCGAGAAGGTTGTGGGCAGCTTGGATGGGCGGACGGGCAGCTTCGTGCTACAGCACACGGGGTCTTACGACGGAGAACAAGCCACGGCAAAGTACCTTGTAGTCCCAGAGTCGGGCACCGGCGAGCTGACCGGGCTTTCAGGTACTGGCGGGTTCTCTGCCGGGAATACCGAAGAACACGACATGACATTGGATTATGAAATGTAACCAGCACCCGGTAGTCCAAAGTAGTATGGTGTGATTTGGTAGCCTGGAGAGACACTGGAGACTGAGCACATATCCCAGACACCCGGCTCGCCTCCATCTCTTCTGGGAATATCTTCTCAAGATAGGCACGTACGACAGGGTGATCCGCCCGTGATGAGGAACGCCTCGCCGCCTATGCGGTCGCCGATGAACGCTCTTAGCGTAGCAGCCTTCGTGTCGGGCATGTGAGCAGCGGCTACGGTGTTGGTGGTGCGGTTCTTGGTACCTACCACGGCTGTCTTGCCGGATGGGCCACGCCCACCGGTGCGTTTGTGCTCGTGTTTGCAGCGTTCCCTGCTGCCTATGTAGTTTCGTCCACTTCGACGGTGCCGGTGAATAGCGGTTCGTCGCGGTCGTAGGCTTTGTGGATTCGGTTGAGCATAAACCACGCCGTCTTCTGTGATACGCCTATGTCACGGTGTAGTGTCATCGATGATACACCTCTCAGGCTGGTGGTTTCAAGGTAGAACGCGTAAACCCATTTGAGTAGCGGGGCGTGTGACCGTTCCAACAGAGTGCCGGTACACACTGAGAAATATGAGCGGCAGGCGGTGTACCAGTATGGCATGGTCTTGTGCGAAGCTTCGTATGTGCGGCCGCTTTCGCATTTCGGGCACACACGACCTGATGGCCACCGGTTCGATTCGAACCACTCGGTGGCGACTTGTTCGGTGGGGAACACGCGGGCTAGTTCCATCAATGCGATACCTTTGCGGTGTGATTCTCCAGGGCTGTTCATACAATCAGCACACACAACACCACCTGCCAACTTAAAGTTATAGCTCCCATTTATTGATAGCTCCCATTTATTATATGTTCTTTTGTTAGATATCAATATATGTAGTTTGTGTCTGCAATGTCGGACTTTGCCCGAATCGTGGCGAATCCTGTTGACATCAGCGTATGTTCGGGTGGATCCTTGAGGATTCCAAAATGCCTCTGGTTAGGACGGACGGTTGAATATAGGATGTCTCCCCGCTGAACTTTTCGTCGAGCGCGGCTCGGGACCTTGTCCCTACTTGGTTCAAGATATTTGAATCCTGCGATTGCCATTAGTCTGTGAGGCTTCCTGTGTCCGAATAGTTGATGTAAGGCCAGGCCTCCTTCAATGAATACGTCAAGTCATTGATCTCAATGCAATCACCCAGAACTACTTCGCTCCAGGATTCTGATGTAATCCGTATCATCCGCTCATTTCCTTCTCGCACTGCCATATGCGACCGTGACCTCTCGCTGTTCTCTTCTGTCAGTTTACTCGGCTATCCTTACTTGTTACTTTTCGCTACTTGTTACTTTTCGCTTTTCGTTACGATCCCCTACTGGGCATGCTCAGGTAGCGACGTAAGCACTGGGGTATCCGAGGTGTCTACAGATCCGATGGACAGCCCAGATTAGGAAGAGAAGTGCCACTGCGATCCATTCGATACGGTTGGCGATGCCGATCGCGGTGCGAACGTCTTTCGGGTGAGGCCTGGGGCCATCGCCTAGCAGTGGACGCTCTTCTCTTACACTTCCATCTCTTACATTTCCATAGTGTAGTGGGCCTCCGAGCTGGCGTTGTAGTGCGGCGGCCATAGCTGCTTCCGCGACGCCTGCGTTGGGAGACGGATGGGTGGCAGCGTCACGGCGCACCGTGGTGAGGATATCTTTGGCGGGCAACTTCTGCGAAACCGCCACCAGGCTGGCGAATATGCGGGCCGGTACGTAGTTGGCGGCGTCATCCAGACGGGCAGCGGCCCAACCGAAGTTCCTATACCGTTCGTTGCGGTGGCCGACCATGGCGTCCATGGTGTTGATCGCACGGTAGGCAGCCGCTCCAGGCGCACCCGCTACAGCAGCCCAGAACACCGGGGCGATCACCGCGTCCACACTGTTCTCCGCAACCGATTCAATCACCGCAGCCGCGATACCCGATGCGTCTAATGACGACGGATTCCGCCCGACCAGAGACGGCAACTCGGTTCGTGCCTGCTCTAGATCACCGGCCTGTACCATTTTGCCGATACGGTTGGCTATCCGACGCAGCTGCCTGCCCGCAACCACAACCCATGTGACCGTGGCTGTGGCTGTAGCTGTGGACCCGCCCTTCAGCCCCGTCACCACACCGGCAGCCACACCCGCTGCTGCGTAGACCAATCCGTTCACGCGGCGGTCGGCCCACAACACCCGCTCCACCCGTTCCATCACCCGACCGAAACCAGCCACCGGATGAACAGCGGCAGGCAGCTCACCCAAAACCCGATCAAGGAGCAATCCGGCAGCAACGGCAAGACAGCGGCGACTCATCCGACTCATCAGAACATCCCCACCGGCCCGACAATCGGACGGACAGTCGACCCTGTTGCTGTTGGTGTGGTCGCCTCCGTTGGTGTTGTGGTCGTCCTCTCTTGCACTGTCAGCTCTGTTGTGTCACTGGGAAGGTTCGAATCGGTTAATGTTGTGGTCGTCCTCTCTTGCACTGTCAGCTCTGTGGGTATGGCCATCGGCTCTGGCTAGCGACTTTCCAGACCGCCTGGTACGCGGACCGAGCGATCCTTGAACCCCACCGCGAGCGTGGGCCTGCAAATGATTCCGGTGTGGCGTCAGCAGGCCACACCACTGTGACCGCATCGGTGGCGGTTCCGGTTCCCTGAACGCCGCAGTCTGTCAGAGCCTGGGTTTTGGCCTCGGTGATCGTCATAACGGCATTGACAGCAGCACCTGGATCAAACGCCACAGACACCTGCACAACGAAGTTGATCGTGCCAGACGCAACCGGCGTGTCTGTGGGCTGAGGGTCAGCAGCCCATGTCGGATGACCGATCCCCACAGTGACATCAACGACCACTCCCCCGACTTGGCGACGGCATAGATTGTGCAGGTCGACAGCGGTGAACATCGCTATACCACTACCCTTCAAACCGGCAGCGTCCGAGACCTCACGGGCGTGTTCTGCCAAATCGGTACGACTATAATCCGACGCCACACCGATGTTGAGCACCCAGTCGATATCGCCGATACCGCCACCCACTGCAGCCGATGACACCGCCCTCGTCGGGCTCTCCCACCGCCACACCAGCACACCTTGATGTCTGGAAGCCGCGGGGATCGAAAGCGTCTCCACAGTCGTCCATCTCACCTATATCACATCCTCAGTATGATATGAACCCATGGAACAGACGGGGGTGGAACTGGTGGACCACAGCCACAGCGGCAGCAAGGCACGAACCCATGCAACAGGCCGGTTCGATTTCTCACAACCGCCACTCACCGTCACACCGGCAGTCCAGAATCTCAGCCGGAACGGAGACGACCCGGCCCATCGGTACGGAATCCATTCTCACTCGAGCGGTCCAGTGCTCGTTCCAGTCGTGACAGGCCTTTGCCGTCGGGTACTGCCACACGGGCATACCCGGGCATTCCGAAGTTGGTGCAGTCCCGCACGACGATTCCTTCCCGAGCGAGCCGTTCACGTAGACCGGGAGCGTGAACCAATACCCACGGAGCGTCCGCTGCCGATACCGACAACCCCCTGCTAATGAACATGTCGACCAGCTCCGCTCGAGCCGCCGATACCGCATCCGACCACCCAGGCAGATCGACCCGTAAGATCAGTTCCTCCATCACCGCCAGAGCGAGAGACCCCACAGCCCATTCGGACTGATGGCGAGCGAACCGGTCCACATCGTCAGCGATCACATAGCCGAGCCGAAGTCCTGGACAGGCGAACAGTTTCGTCAACGATCCCACAACCACGCCAGAACGCCGAGCCGACCACCGGCCTGTAGCCAGAGGATAGAACGCTTCATCCCACACATCGACCCTGACCTCGGAGCCCGCCAGCACACCACTCGGGTTGTGGGGATCGCTGCGCCATACCGGGCCGTCAATGCCACGGGGATGAAGGCTGAACTCCGGCTCCGAGTGCACCCGACCGCCGATCTCTCGAGCCACCGCGTTCACCGCTCCAGCGGCACCGTTGGTGAGTATCAAACGATCACAAGCTACTCCAATCGTCTCAGCCAAAAGCCGTGTTCCCTCCGAAGGGTCAGGATAGCGACGCAGAGAATCAAGATGCCGAGCTGCGATAGCGGCGACATCGGGGGCGAAAGGATTGAGATTCTGCGACAGATCGAGAATCGACCCAGGGTCAACCCCCAACGCAGCAGCCACCCGGACACCGTCTCCCCCGTTAGGACCGGGAGGCGGAATCGTCATGAGTACAGACCGACTGTTCATACTGAAAATCCTAACAGAAAATCATGCGAACCAGAAGACTGAACCGTCACAGCCGATCAGCGGCTTACTGCACTCAGTGGGCTTGTCGCTGATTCAGAACGATCGAACACCGACGAGCACGGGTTCACAACCGATTCGAGTTCAGCGTTGTCGGACAACCAGGCACGGTCGGGGGAGTCGGTGTTGGGTTTCTTGGTCGTTGTTCTTTCTGAAGCCGAGTAGTTCGAGGTTGGCTTCTATGTTGGGTGTCTAGTCTGGTGGCTTCTGCTTGTTGTTTTCGCCGTGTGGCTGTCAGGCGTGTCATTTTGTCGAAGAGCTTGTCAGGTAGTGCTACCATGTAGTCCACCAGATCAGCCTCTACCTGTTGGCTGCGGATATCGCCCTCATCGGATGCTCGAGACGACATCGAACCGTTGGCTAATACGAATCCCGCGATACCTACTGGTGACAGGTGGTGCACCATGTGTTGTACCCACATGACATTCGCGTTGTGTACCGGTGGTACTCCGAACTGCCAGCTTTTGTTGTCGGTGAGGCGTTCACCGCCCCAGTCCTTGACGTTGAAAGGTGGATTCTCCAGGATGAAATCCGCGCGCATGTCGGGGTGGCTTGAACAGAATGGTCTCCTGCTGGGTAGTGACAATGAAATCCGCGCGCATGTCGGGGTGGCTGTCGTCGTGTAACGTGTCACCATGAGCTATCTGAGCGTCGATACCGCGGATCGCCAGGTTCATCTTCGCCAGCCGCCATGTGGTGTAATTCGATGTGGTGTAATTCGATTCCTGATAGCCACCAGTGCACATTCTCTCGAAGCATTGACTCCGAGTGTGAGTGTCTGACTGTACGTTTCGCAGAACATCGGGGTCATCGAATACCGAACCGACGAAGGTTTCAGGAGGTCTACGGGATAGTTCACTCACGGATAGAGGCCATAAATCGATGATGGCCAACCGTCCGACAAGTGATTACGATACTGTCTGCACCGTCAGGAAGTTCGTGGAGCCTGTGATGATGAACTGACCTGGGGCTGGATCACGGTCGACTGCCATTTTGACTGCAGCCACCAGCGGATCGCCTGCAACACTGGATTTCGTTGATCACCAACGGCTCCGGCTGTTCAAGGAATCCGGCCGGGTCGCAGCAGGCAGCTTCCAGTAAGGCCGGGTCGTCAAATGTGATGAAGGCACCGCTCAATCGGTTGCAGATAGCACTGGCGAGAATGGTTTTGCCGGTCTGGCGGGCACCGTGAATCAGTATGACTCGTGTCATGTCGTATTGGCTGCGATGTGCCTCATCGGCAATCACGATGACATTGCGCCGCGTCGACAGCAGCGGATGCCGATCTCCTCTATTGTCGGGCAGGAACTTCTGGATTGTGGTGAACACCACACCATTAGAAGCCGTGTTGAGAAGCTGTCGAAGATGTGCCGACTCTCAGCTTGCACCGGTGGCTGGTGCAGCAGATACTCGCAACGCGAAAACGTGGAGAAAAGCTGATCACCCAAGTCGTTGCGATCAGTGAGAAGCACCACAGTAGGATTCGACATCGCAGGCTCACGAATGATCCGCCCAGCATAGAACACCATAGTCAAACTCTTACCCGACCCCTGAGTATGCCAAACCACCCCAATACGCCGATCACCCGGCTCGCCACCCGGCCTGTGGGGTTGGTTACCCGGCTCGCTTCCTGATTGCCCAGCTCTGCTGTTGACGTGTTGCAATGCTGCTGCCAGGTAGTCCAGATCGTCGCATAGGATCCGCGGGATTCTTGAGCTCGACAACACCCCAACGGTAAACCGTTCACGAACAGCACCACATCAAGCCGACACTCGACCTCACCCTCCACCACAGTGAACTAGCGGATGCGTCTCTCAGTGCAAAAACAGGCTACCGATCAGCAGTTTACCGTGATGCCCAACGTGTCGGCTTGCTTGTTCGATGTGAAGTAGGGGCGCAGGCACTTCCTCAGCAGACTCCCGCACTGTTCCAAGATGATCTCGAACTCTTTGACGCAGGCCGCTCGGAAGATGTCGTAGGTGATATCGTCAGCTTTCCATCGTTGGGAGCCGGACCAGTGCTGGCTCCAAGGGTTCGGATACAACGGTCAAGGAAGTCGGTGTTGAGCTTCACACTCCGGTAGTTCAGCCGGATTGCAAGTGCACCTTGCTCGGATGTCACCTTGCTCGGATGTCGTTGTTGTTATCACGATCTGGCGGAGTTCACTTACTTTAACATGTCGCGGTGGCGATATGGACGATAGGGATATCCGGGCAGGGACAGCATCATCCACAGCATCGTGATGGGTGCTACTGACCCATCTCGTTGTGACATTCAAGCATTTGACGTGTTGCGAGATGTGCCTGCCGATCATTTCGTCAACACACTAAACGAAGCCAAGAACCTGGCATGCAGCATACTCGGTACTGAACGACTGTCTGCAAACAATGAGCTTGACGACAGCAAAACCATTTGACCTTCTATGCGGGTGAACAGCCGAGGTCTGAGTCCTTGAACCAGATTTCAAATATCCACTGTGGTTTTCACTGTTGGTGATACCTCAGTCTTTCCAGCTAAAGCTACCCCATCTGCTATTGCCAACTCAGGACTTGTGGTTCCACTCGCTGTTGTGGACAACACTTCAATTCCCAAATGGCCCTCAATGCGAGCCAACCGTTGCCCGTTCTCAGCTAGACCGTCGCCCAACTTTTTTATACTCCCGCGTAATTCTCTGTTAGCCTCGTTCATCTCACCACGCAGACCTATGATCTCTTGCCGCACCTCACCACGCAGACCGTTCATCTCGCCACGCAACTCTCTGTTAGCCTCGTTCATCTCACCACGCAGATCGTTCATCTCACCACGCAACTCGCCACGCAGCCCATTGGTAGTTCTTTGCTGATTCCAGATGATCGCCAACATAGCCATCGCAAGAGTCACCACTTCTGCGACAAAACCCAAATTCATAACCAGATTGTACCTTTCACAGTCGAATCACAACTAAAGTATACCACATTCTATACCTAGTTTACACTATAATTGCACGAAAATATTTGATATGATCGCAAGATTTGCTAGGATTTACTCGTGCTAGAAAGAGCCGAAATGCCGGGGAGAGTTTTGATCTCTATAGGTCGAATATCTACTCGAGCTGATTGACGAACTGCAGCTCCCGCCAACAGATTGTGGTTTTGCATCATGACCGTTCAATCGGCTGGCAATCATCCAACACTGCATCTGATCCATTCTTCGACCTCAGACGGCACTCGTTCTGCGCGAACACGTCGTCGGTGCTGTCTGGACGGTGTTGCATATAGAAGTCGATTCCAGAGCAGCCGTAACAACCCGCATAGCCACTAAAACACCGGGCAGGGGTTCCTGCGTCCGGTTGCATGCCCCACAACGCAAGGATTTGTGTAGCAGGACACCAACTTTTTGAACAGGACACCAAAAGGGCCAACAGGTCAGTTCTCACTCATCTTTTCGGCAGCTTGACGGGCGATCTCGTCGAGTTCCACATTCTCAGTACGCGTGGAGATGATCCAACGATGTCCCCAGGGATCTCTGAATTTACCACTGCGATCTCCGTAGAATCGCTGGCCTACGGGTTGCAGTTCGGTAGCACCGGCTTCCAGTGCGGCTGCGAAGGTGGTATCGGCATCGTCCACGTACACGTTCATAGCACACGGGGTGCCGCCCAGCGTTTTGGGACTCACCACTCCCATGTCAGGGAACTCGTCTGACACCATGAACAATGAATCACCGATAGTCAACTCGGAATGACCGACCATGTCTTCGGTGCCGTAGCGTATCCGTTCGTCAACACCAAGAACGCTCTTGTAGAATTCAATGGCATCCTCCGCGTTATCAACGCAGAGGTACATGGATATCCTCGGGTAGTTATCGGGAATCGGCTTCACCATAGTGATTTTGCGTCTTCACAATTATTTCGTGTCTTGTGGTACAACCGATAGGACTCGTCAAACTGAGATTACGGCGGATGGGTTGCAGTTTGCTTGAGCTAGTCTTTTTTGTTGCACATACTCATGCATGGGAATTGCCCACTATCGCTGCAATCTGCTTCAGCACTCCGTTGAAGTAACGGATTCAACGAATCCCCGTAGCTGCTCATGAGGCGTTCAATCGTCCACTTGATATCGTCTTCAGCCTCTTTGCTCTCATTGTCATCAAGTGAGGGCGTATGGTCAAAATACCCACCTAGAACCTCATCACATACACTTCGGCACTGTTTGGTGTTTAGAAGGAATGAATGCCACATATTATCAACATCACCCTCTAGCATTTGGAAGCTTCGTGCTTTATCCGGATACTGTGTCGGTGCCGCAGCCATCCACTGCAGGAGTGCGTCAAGAGCCTGCGGTGCATCAGCTTGCTCAACACCGTACTCACGCTCCGCCACCTTGTAAATAGGCGTTGGGTCAACGGCATACACTGCCTTGGTAAGGCTATCGTATCTGCTGATCACAGAAGTGTCCATTATCAAGTCCTTTCATTGCTGAACCTTCACTGTGTTATTCGGTGCTATTCGTTCCTGGAAATCTTTGCAATAGAACAAACTGTGGCAAGACAATCCAGGATTCATAACACGACACTGATTTCATAACACGACACTGATTTCATAACACGACACTATGGTTCTTACGGTTCACCAACGTCTGAGGCGGCGGGTTCCATCGGTGCTTGCGTTCATCTCGAGGCGTGCGGTTGCCGTGAAAGAAATGGTTTGAATCATCCACACGGAGGGCTGTCTCATTGATCTCATACGTTGCAAGCATCCGGCAGAGTATCCAACAGAGTTGATCAGCTAAATACCGGCTGAACAGTGAAACTAAAAGTGTGTTCTATCTTGTGTATTTGACAACGACTGTCCTAGCGATTAAGTCGTGCCAACCTTAATGGTCTTTATCCTTAATGGTCTTTATCCCAAGTGATCAATGCATAGACAACTGGAAAAAACATGCATGACACAAAGAACAGGCACATCGCTTCGTAGACTGCTCTGATGATCGGGCCCAGCAAAACAACCCCAAGAATAAAAACGTGCACCACTGGTGGGTCAATCACGATCCCCTCACAATCCACGTCCGCGGGCTGGCTACATAGATCGAGTATACGAGGGTCACTGATGTGAATAATCGCCGTCACCGCCATTATCATCACGACTACTAACACAGTATCCAAGAACCAAGCCACAAAACGGGCTGACGGTTTGGCAATTTCAATCGGTTCGTCAGTTCTCGGCATTACACTACGCAA
This sequence comes from Acidimicrobiaceae bacterium, assembly GCA_028820455.1. Taxonomy (GTDB): domain Bacteria; phylum Actinomycetota; class Acidimicrobiia; order Acidimicrobiales; family Aldehydirespiratoraceae; genus JAAXHB01. The sequence continues at coordinate 10,106 of JAPPJC010000007.1, read as the reverse complement.
GTCATAAGCGGATCGTCCCGAATCTGCCACTACAGACGACCCGAACCTACTTATATCTCGCACCCTGTCCTATCAAATCTTTTGAGGGGTTTATCAGGGTCTGATCATCATGGGCGGATAGTAATGATGTAGCTTTTCGGAATGACGTTAGGTAGAGTTGCCTTATATCAGAGTTCCTCATCTCCTTGGGAGAAGAGAAAGAGGTATCCTTGTCGGACACACCAGTTTCGCAGCCACCACAAGATGGTTGGGTTACTTTAGGAAACGGTGAGACATTCAAGCTTGCTAGTAGGATTGATATAGGTGTAGCTTACTTCATAGATGGAGCGTTATTACTTTCACCACTAATGCTTATTTGGATGATAAGCACGTTATTCTTGCTTGATAGGACAGGCTTTTACATATCATCGTTGGCTATCATGATCTTCACCCTTTTCGCTGTCGGCAGTTGCATACTGTACCCAATTGCAATGATCACTTCTAAAGGTCAGACTTTAGGGATGAAATGGGCACGGATAAAGATTGTGAGTGCTGCGAATGGTCTCTATCCCACTCGGAGACAACTAAGCAGAGCTTGGAAGGAATCTACGGCTCATAGATTTCGGATTCTTTCCTTGCCGCAAATATTCGGTTTGCTTGAGTACGCCAAGTTTCTTGATGAGTGTGACGTGAAAGTCGTTAAAGTGCGAAGACACTGAGGGTGAACGACTTATCGGTATTTGCATTTATCCGGTTTGGCAGGTGCAAATTGACAAGTGCAAAATACATAGAAAATACACAGAAGGAAACACCTTCACATACGAGCTATACAGAAAGCTGCTTCAATCTATGGCTACAGAGCACAAACAAAAGGTAAAAAGCGTGCACACAGCACAGCAAGTCCGATAGTAAGAAGCAACACCCTCATCAGCCAGGACATCACCTGCCCGAGACGACCAAAGCCCGTCCGAAGCAACCGAAGAACTTGGCTAATAGCGCAGTCCGAATCCGGCATTCGGTCACTGGCATTTTGGTTGTAGGATCAGAACAGATAAGCGGGTTTTCGGACAGTGAGTGGGGAGTAGAAGGGGAGTCGAATGCCTGTACCATTTTCGAGGTCATGCCTCTGTCCGACACCCACACATACCCACACCAAGGGTGTGTTGCAACTAGTCGTGATGTGGGATGATGTTGTGCAGCGACGTAAACTCCCTATCGGGATACAGGCATTCCGCAAGATACGGGATTCGGGCTGCTACTATTGTGGCATAATAAGACAGCATATGTTGGACAACTCTTAAGTGGGGATGGGAGCGACTACTACTTCCTGTCTTGACCGCGGTGTTTCGGGAAAAGCCTGTTCTGGCGCACCCTGCAAGAAGCCTTTGAAGGTAATCGTGAGTTATTTGAAGGGCTCGCGATATACGACGAGTGGGACTGGCCTGTACGGCACCCCGTGATAAGACTGAGTTTTGGTAGAGGACTGAGTTTTGGTAGAGGACTGACCCGTGGTCGGGTGCGTGAACGGTGCAACGGCTACAACTGGCTCGGTGATGAGCGAGTGTACAACCCGTTTGATATCTTGAAGTTGTTCGACAAACGCGTTTTCGATGCCTATTGGTTTGAAACCAGCACCCCTGACTTGCTTATCAACGGCCTGCGGGAGATGTTTCACGATCTGTACGCGAGTATTCCCTATGAATGGTATACCGAAAACAACATTGTCCTGATCGAAGGTTTCTACGCGAGCCTATTCTACTCATATTTTGCTTCATATTTTGCTGCGCTGGGTTTAGATATCACTGTGGAAGACAACAACAGTCACGGCCGTATGGATACGACACTGTGAGTGTAGTATCAGCTCGGGCACTTTCGCAACAGTCACGGCCGTATGGACACGACCGTGCGATACATTGGGCGGATGTTTTCGGGCGGGTGTTTTTGTTTGAATTCAAAATCGTGGAGGGATCATCACCGGGTTCGGCCATGGTTCAAATTCAGCAGCGATGCTATGACGATAAGTATCGTGCCAACGGCTAGCCGATCCACCCCCATCGGCGTGGAATTCAGCACGCGAGTCAAAGTAGGCCTCACCCCCATCTAGATCCACCCCCATCGGCGTGGAATTCAGCAGCAAGCAAAGCAACATAGTCATATTCGAAGCAATAGCCGAATGAATCTGTCGTCTGACGACTTTCACATGCTATGAGACTTTAATATATGCTTTGTGGAGACTTTTAATATGTACTTTATATTTTGAATATGTGCTTTATATTTTGTGCTTGACGTGGTCTGATTTTCAAATATAGGCATCAACATTGTTGCAATTGAAAATGAATATGATTATTATCACCACAAACTACGAGTAACTACGAGTATTGTCAAATACGAAACTCACGGCCAGGACACAGACTGACTAAACAAGGAGATTTCAAGATGAGTAGCACCCAGATTCGCAAGTCTGGAATGAGTATAATTGCGATGGCGGGTTTGACTGTCGCTTTGCTTGCTGGAATGCTGACCCTGGTGGGGTCGAACCCTGCAATGGGAAATGATGATGCGCAGAACTGCGTGGCCCGCGATTTGGGGACGCTCGAAAACACAGAGGACAGCACGCTGGAGACGGAGGGTCGCTGGACGACTGAGGACTGCGATTCGTATTTCCGTGTCGATAGTGACGCCCATACCTATAAGTTCCAGGTCACTGAGCCAGGACGAGCGAGAATCAACCTGATATCTGAGGAGGGAGATGCCTATCTTTATCTTCTCGCCGGAGATGGTAGGCGCATTGCTGACGACGATGACAGCGGCCATCGCCTCAATGCACGTATCGAGGAGGACCTAGTACCAGGTGTCTACATAGTCGAAGCAACGACAGCCAGCGGGCGTCGGCAAGGTCCAGCTGACTTCACGCTCACAATCAGTCGCGTCAAAGGCTGCGCATTTGCACATCTTGGCACACTAGAGCCGGGCAAAGATCTGACCACATCTGACTCCTGGACACTCGATACTTGTGGTTCACGCTTTGTCGCACAACACCCCGCCCATGGCTACTCCTTCGACCTTGTTCAAGATGGTCGAGTACTCATCGACCTAGAGTCGGAGAATGGGGATCCCGTTTTGTCTCTGGTGTCATCTTCGGGGGCTGTGATCGGTGCCAACGATGACGGTGGTGAGTATCGCAACTCTCGTATTGAGCAATACTTACAAGCAGGCGTCTATTTTATCGAAGCGACTACCTATTTGGAGCGTGACCACCAGCCGTTACAAGCTGATTTCATTCTCACGATCCACTTCGTGGACGAGCAGGCGCGGCAGCGCGACTCCAAGCTTAAAATCGAGAAAATCCACACTCCTGAGCAAGTAGTCGCCGGTGATTCCTTCAATGTTCACTATCGTGTTGGTAATGCAGGGGGAAGCGCATTACCGGACGGCAGCCACGTAGCGATATACATAGTGGGACGCAGTGTGTTCGAGTCTACCAGACCCTCTAGGGAACTATGGCAGCCCGGTGTCTCTTATCACACCAGCAGTGAAGCAGCAAACGTTGCGAGCATCAGCAATGACAAGATCACACCGTTCGAGATTACAATCAACACACCCGGTCCTACCTGGGTGGTGGTAATAGTTATAGTACGTGATGCTAACGGTGAAGAGATCGGCTACCACCGTCTTTGGCATAACCTTACCGTGCATAGCAGCTCAACGTTCAGCCCTGTCACAGTACAGGTAAACGGCACTGAATACACGGTATCCGCGACAGCCGACATCGAAGGCCAGGTGACTACCTCAGTGAATGCCAACACTGACGCCGACACTGACCTGGCAGCTGAAATCAGTCCATTGGCCCGGGCACAAGCGATTTACACAGCGGGTGTACACACGCAGTTGCTGAACGGTATATTCGAACGGCCAGCGATTGCTGTGTTGCAGGAGACAACGTGGCCGCGACCAGTGCAACCATCTCCGATAAGTGTCGTATATCCCTCATCAGGTACACTTCTCAACGAGTTCGGTCAGCGTTATTCGACTGCTGTAGACGATTCGGGGCTGGCCGATACGTTGAAAAAACGTGAAGCTATCAGTTCGATAGCAGCAGAAAAGCTGTTGCTTGACTTAGCTGAGACAGCCTACGCGACGTATGTACCGCTGGCTAGCTCCTGGCGCACACTGTTGAGACAGACCGAAGATGGAGAGACACTGACGTTTGCAGAAGCGTCTAATATTCTGTCTCAGCTTACTCATGTCGAGAACCTCATCACCCCGATGGTAATAGCCGGCAATATCGTCACAGCAGCTCGAGCTGCTGAGCTGGGCTGGGAAGATCCCGCAGTTCAAGAGATGATAGCCGACCAGATAAACTGTAAGACCAGTGCACCATCCTTGAACAACGCTCTTCGGAAAGCTGGTATCGACAATGCCAACGAACTGCTTGCCCTAGACATCGAGATGCGCGCTGCTTTACCAGCCTATGGTTCACTGATCTATAACATACTTTGCGAGACAAGGACTGCAGATGGTGTGAAAACCCGATTCTTAGAGCGTCTGTCGATAGGAGACAGCGACGAGCTCACCGAGTTACTCTCACCCGAGGAAATGCCAGCACCAGCTCCAAAGCCCGTACCATACAGTCTACGTATCATAGCCCAGCACAGTGGTGACGACCGTATCGAACATGGGGTTGAACTCGCCAACGGTCACCAGATCCTGCTGCCAGAATATTTCTCATCATCTAGTGCTCCTGTCAGTATATGGCAGATAAGTGAGGAAATCGAAGTGGCAGGTAACCCGATTGGCAGGATTCGCATCCGCCGCCTAACCGATGGACGCATCGAGATGGGCTTTATCAGTGTCAACGATCAAGCAATCGTCCCCAATATAGCCTACCTACCTGCCGACCTCCCAGTAGGGGTCTGGTTCCGCAGTAGCGAAATCAGCGTACCCAGGACACCTTTGATGGATGCGGGAACAGACGAAAACGGGTAGTCTCCCACTCTGGATAGCGGTGGTTCGCCAGCCCTCAGCCCCAAGACAGGGGCAGGGCTGGGGGTAGACGCTCCGCGACTCTCTCAGGTGATGTCGGGACCCGGGATGGTGACCGGTTATTACAGCGTCTGGAGCGTTGCCTGTGAAGTTAAGCGGCCAGCCATTAGTATGATACTCCATGCAACAACCAAACAAATGCGTTGCAAACAACACTCACACTGCAACTTATCTTCTGGTAGAAGACGCATCAGCGCACACTTCTTCCGTGGCTGGTTGCAAACAACACTCACACTGCAACTTATCTTCTGTTGCAAAATGCCAGCCTAAGAAGCTGCTACACACTACTTTAAGCTACACACTACTTTAAACTGTGAATTTAAATTTAAACTGTGAATTTCAACTGTGAACCACTTTGAAGATGCTGGCCCACCTTACAGTCATCCGCGCTTCCAGGCTGCACACTACTTTAAAAGACATCGAATAGCACGTTTTGACTACACTGTATATTCAGCCGATCGATATTAAGGATCGATATTAAGTATTCAGCCGATCGATATTAAGCCGATTGATTGAACCAATCGATAGTTAAGTTAGGCTTTGCTGTAACATAGCGGCGACATATATCAATTAGAGATATATATCAGCAGATAGTACAAACCAACCATGAGTCCTAAGTGCACAATAAAAGGTACTGAGCCAGAAGGCCTGGAGTCGAACAGCTTAGAATCAAACGGTATTAAATCCGGCACTCAATCATCGTCGAACAAAACACTTCTAGTCAATGAGACGGTTATGTTGGTTAAACGCTGGCTGAAAGCCAGTAATGACTGCAAGCTCGCTCTATCGAAGCGGGAACAAGTCACTACAAAACGCCTAGCAGAATTGGTGAGTGATATCTCAGATACTGCTATGAGTGGTACTTCGGATGCTGCTTTTGTGATGAGATTTATTGATCGTGTTATCCGGCTTGAAGATCACAGGACAGCAGCCCGCCAGCTAGTTGCTCTGATGAACGAAACCAGAGCGAATACTGGACTAAATGTCAAAACAAACCTCAAACCAAATACCATATCAAATACCGAAACGAACAGCATTGGGCTACCTTCTTTTTTGACACTGTTTGACAGGCTCTCGTTACGGATTGGAGCCCGAATGGCTCTGCTGTCCCCTCGTGTGGTGATACTACTAGCCAAGCGTCGCATGAGAGCACTTGTAGGCCATCTTGTGGTTGACTCTGATCCTAGGCAACTGAGCCACCATCTGAACTCTAAATCTGCCAAAGGTTTTCTGTTGAATGTCAACGTTCTCGGTGAGGCCGTGCTAGGCGAATCTGAAGCCCGGCTGAGACGTCGCGAGCTGCACAAAGTTTTAACCCATCCTGACGTGGACTACGTATCGGTGAAGGCCTCTGCGGTGGTGTCGCAGCTTAATCCTTGGGATTTTGACGGGTCCCTACAAAGAGTGGTAGAAGCTTTACGCTCCCTTTTCCGTGCAGCAGCCACTGTACAACCGGCTGCTGTCACTGATCCCAAACCTGCTAGACCCGCTGCCACTGATCCCACATCATCCACTGAACCCACATCATCCACTGAACCTATGACTACTCAGCCTACGTCGTCTATTAAACCCACATTTATTAATCTCGACATGGAGGAATACCACGATTTAGAACTCACCTCTCAGGCTTTTCAAACGTTGCTTGATGAGCCCGAGTTTTCAAGCGTCGACGCAGGCATCGCTTTGCAAGCATACCTACCTGATTCATTTGACATTCTTCGGTCTCTCGTGTGCTGGCACAACAGTCGCCATCGCAAAGGTTCCATCAAGATTCGTCTGGTGAAAGGAGCCAACCTGGCTATGGAACGAGTGGAAGCTGCCATACATGGCTGGCCGCAAGCACCGTACCTCAGCAAAGCAGAAACCGACGCTAACTATAAACGCTGCCTAGACTGGGTGCTCACACCTGAACGTACTGCTTCAGTGCGTATCGGCGTGGCCAGTCACAACCTGTTTGATGTGGCTTGGGCTGACCTGCTTGCAAAACAGCGTGGGGTTAGCCACCGAGTGGATTTTGAGATGCTTGAGGGTATGGCTCCCGCACAAGCTGAGCTACTATGTCGGGAAGGCAAGAACGTGCTGCTGTACACCCCAGTGGTAGCCAAAAAAAACTTCGACACTGCTATCAGCTACCTATTTCGCCGTTTGGAAGAAAACACTTCAAAAGACAACTTCATACGTTACCTACCTGACCTGGAATCACCTGACCTGGAAGCTGGGGTTGACAGTGTTTTCGCTACCGAAGCAGCAAAGTTCCGTGCTTCGGTGGCTGCTCGATGGTCTGTGAGCAGCAACCCCAATCGTCAGCAAAACCGTCTATGTGAATCTAAACCTACCACACCTACCAAGAAAACCGCGGAGAAACCTATCGGCAATTCCGCAGGGAAACCTGACGAAAAAAATATCAAAAGCTCCATAGAGAAACCTGACGAAAAAAATCCTCAGGAACAATCAGATAAAATCACAGGCCTTGCATCAGGATTTTTTAACGAACCGAATACGGATCCCACGCTTAAGCAAAATCGGATTTGGATTCAAAAACTGATAAGCAGACAATGGCAAGGCCCAAAAACACCTATTCTTGATTTCAGCTCTGCAAACACTAGGCCCACACACACCACAAACAACACCACAAGACCAACAAGTGGCGAAACCGATCAACCACAAAAACCACCAACCAACCCCACCACAAACAACACCACAAGACCAACAAGCATGATCGACAAACTGGTGACGGCTGCTGTGGAAGCTCAGTTGGATTGGATAGCCCGCCCACTTGCTGAGCGTTGCGACTTGCTGTGGCGCGTTGCTGATGAATTAAACCGACGACGGGGCGACCTAATAGTAGCTATGATGCATGAAGGCGGCAAGACGATCGCCGAAGCCGACCCTGAAGTGTCTGAAGCGATTGACTTCGCACGCTGGTATAGTGTGAAAGCTTCTGATCTGGCGGATGTGCAACTGGCCAGGTTTAAGCCTTTTGGGGTGGTGCTAGTAGTTCCGCCTTGGAACTTCCCGGTGGCTATTCCGGCAGGTGGAATGCTGGCGGCATTAGCCGCAGGTAATGCCGCCATTCTCAAACCTGCCCCTGAGACACCGGGCTGTGCTGAAATTGTGGCTGAATGTTTTTGGGCATGCGGCTTGCCCGAGGATTTGGTTAGTTTCGTGCGCATCCCCGACAGCGAAGCCAGTCGCTATCTGGTCAGTCACCAAGATGTAGATGCTGTGATCCTTACCGGTGCTTATGAAACAGCTCGACTGTTTTTGTCTTGGAAGCCTGGCCTGCGTCTGCTAGCAGAAACTTCCGGCAAGAACGCTATGGTGGTCACCGCTAACGCTGACATCGACCTAGCGGTAGCTGACCTCACAGTTTCAGCGTTCGGACATTCCGGCCAGAAATGTTCTGCTACTAGTCTTGCGATCTGCGTGGGTGGAGTCTATAACTCTCCTCGCTTTCGCCGTCAGCTTGTTGATGCTGCGACCAGTATTACGGTCGGCCCGAGCAGCGATCCTGCTACTATGATGGGATCGCTGATCCACCCACCTGAGGGTAAGCTTCTACGGGCACTTACTACACTTGATGATGGGGAAGAATGGCTGGTTAAGCCGCAGCGTTTGCATGAGCGCACTTGGACTCCAGGTGTACGTCTGGGAGTGGAACCTGGTTCATGGTTTGAGCGTACCGAATGTTTCGGCCCCGTACTGGGACTAATGAAAACTGAAACACTGGATCAGGCGATCGCAATTCAAAATGCAAGTGACTATGGGCTGACTGGTGGCATTCATAGTCTCGACCCAGGGGAAACGCAGTATTGGGCCAACAATGTAGAAGTAGGCAACGCTTATATCAACCGGACTACCACTGGTGCTATTGTGCGCCGCCAACCGTTTGGGGGTTGGAAAAAATCTTCAGTAGGTTTGGGGGCTAAAGCAGGTGGCCCCAACTATGTGCTGCAATTGGGAACCTGGTATCCGCTGGAAACAAACCAGACGCAAACTCCGAAACCGCAGAACCCCGAACAAACCCTTACTGAGCAGGCTGAACATCTAAACGAGCAGAACCGACCAAACCCGAAAACGCAAAACCTCAAACAAACCCTTACTGAGCAAACCTTGAGTGATAATCAAACCCCAAGCCCGCAGAATCCGAACACGCAGACCTTGAGTGATAGTCAGTGGCTGGAAGTTGCTGCTGCTAGTGACCGAGAGGCGTGGGATGCAGAATTTGGCAGAGAACACGACCCGAGCAGACTATTCTGCGAGTCCAACATTTTTCGCTACCGTCCTCTTAGACACATGGGACTAAGACTGGAAGCTGATGCTTCACCCCGTGATGCTGCCCGAGTTCGTCATGCAGCCCGTCTCTGCGGAGTAAAATTATTGGAATCACAAGCACCGACATCACAAACCAACCAAGAAACTACAACCGAATACATGGAGCGACCACCCAACACACGACAGTCAACACCACCCAACACACCGACATCACAAACCAACCAAGAAACTACAACCGAATACATGGAGCGACTTAAATCACACGCAGTGGAACGTGTGCGCGTTTTAGGCACTTGCAGCGATGAGCTCATACTCGCCGCCAGCGAAGCAGGGATTCACTTAGCAGCCGACCCCATAACTGCTGAAGGACGTATCGAACTACTCAACTACCTACGCGAACAAGTCGTCAGCCAAACCACCCACCGCTACGGCAACACCATCTAAACCAAGACGTCACTCTAAACCAAAACACCGTCACCACTGATTGAACAATTAAAGATAAAGAGTGCCCATTTCAATCATCTATAGATACCCCAAAAGCCAAATTATCCTATTGACGGAAGAGTTCGCCACCGAATACTAAGCCTAATATCAAACCAGTGAAAACCATTGTGACAACCAACGCACGTCCTCAAAAAAAAGCAATCATTCCATCACCACGAGTCAGCACCATTTCCCAGTACCATTTGCTAACACTTTGCGAAATAGACCAAAAACAAGCACCCCTAGCATGATCAAACGAGTTGCCCCGCGACGGGGGGGCGCGGGGGGGGGGGGGGGGGGGGGGGGGGGGGGGGGGGGGGGGGGGG
>JAPPJC010000039.1 GCA_028820455.1 Acidimicrobiaceae bacterium | reverse complement strand
TGTAAACCACAACCCCATCATAACGGCATTTAGTGGCAATAACTACATAATCCCCCTTTCTGAAGGAGGCACACTTGTACACACGAACCCCACCGAGGGTGCTACGTCAGTATTTAAAGGGAGTATTCCTTTTCTAGAGGAAACCCACTATCACCCAGAACGGAGTTGATGTTTATGACTCATCTCGTGGAACTTGATTCCCGACGACGAGTAACGCTGGGCCGCCTTGGAAACCCCGAACACAGCCGCTATCTGGTCACCGAGCATGCTGACGGAACGCTTGTGTTCACCCCAGCGGTGGTGATGACAGCACACGAAGCCGCACTGCTGCGTCATCCCGAACTCGTGACCCAGATTGAAACTGACCGCGCCGACCCAGCCCACGCTGTGCGTTCCAAAGCCCGTCGGCCTCGCTAACCCATCCTGCGGCTTTTGAGGTGCACGCCTACAGGTTCGGCAGAACAGTAGCCCGTGAGTTTGAACACTAAGCCGTGCTCCACGTATCCCCAACAAGAAAAGAACTGGCGAATGGAGGTTTGCGAGTAACCGAGCAGGCGTCCCAGCGGGCCGTCGCTATCTGAAAAACTCATCTGACGTTCAGTTACACGAAGTCTTGATAAGAGATGTTGAGCCACGATCTGCGGAATCTAAACCATGTGATGGATGATCTTGCCGGTGACCGCCCTGGAGGATCTAAGTTTGGAAGATATTGTGTAGTCTCGACATGTATTCTTCTACGGACATTCCCGTAAGACGCAGATAGAGAGCATCGGGACACACGTCAATGCTGTCGCCCCAGCTGATACTACCACTAGGACCGATGCGCGCTTCAGCGAAAAACGACCGGTCTGCCCACGCATTGAATACACCCCTGCCTGCAAGGTGTGAAATGCCCACCTCACCTTCCACGCCATCAGAGTAACGGAGCCATACCCGGTAAGGCTCACGAGCTTGCATCTCAACAGGGCGGATCAATTCTTCGCTGCTGGACATCAAACATATATTGTACTCAATTGTTGCGAACGAGTGGCACACCTGTTCGAACCTTTGCTATGGTATTCCGATGTGTTTGCCGGTGTTGTGCGGGGGGGGGGGATCCAGAGCGGTTCCGTAAATCTGCTGGTCGCCTGGATCACTTAAAAACAGTGATGACAACGAACATGCAACCCCAAATTTGTGGAGGGCTCTTCGCGTTTTAAGTCGAAATGAAAGATGTCTGGCAGCATCCAGTCGGATTGTTCAAGGCCACGTCTATAAACTGACCTGCCTCCATGTAGAATAGCAAGACCATGTTTGCTATGTCACGCCTAAAATGGAGGAGACGAAGTCAGGCCACAGCTGTCCAGCTGTTCTATTCATGTCACGCCTAAAGTGGACTAAGCTTGCTTTTAAGGGTGTGGTGATAGCTTGTGCCGTCACTGTTAGTGCGAGTGGTTGCGTGTCGGTGGACAGCACATCTAGTGTATCGTCGTCGATTCCGTCGAGAGAAAATGTTGAGCAGTCTAAAAGAGATTGGGAAGCGCGGCGTGGAAGTAATATTAATGCCATAACCGTACAGGCTGGTACGCTCTCTGCTGGGAGACATCATTCCTGCGTGCTGAATAGGAGCAATGCAGTTGTATGTTGGGGCGACAATGAGTACGGTCAGTCAGACGCTCCCGAGGGTGATTTTGTCGACGTGTCCGCCGGTTCGAGTCATTCTTGCGGATTACGCACTGATGGCACTGTGACCTGTTGGGGTCACAACCGTCAAGGCCGGACAGATGCCCCTGAGGGTAGTTTTTCCGTTGTGTCCGCTGGTCGTAGGCATTCTTGCGGTGTGCGTACTGATAATACTGTGACCTGTTGGGGCGACAATGAGTACGGTCAGTCGGACGCTCCCGAGGGTAGTTTTGTCGACGTGTCCGCTGGTCGTAGGCATTCTTGCGGTGTGCGTGTCGGAGGTGCTATTGAGTGCTGGGGTGGCTACGATCAAGGCCAGACAGATGCTCCTGACGGGGATTTTGTTGATGTATCTAGTGGCCGGTATCGTTCTTGTGGTGTGCGTACTGATGGTAATGCCGTATGTTGGGGTTATTATTACGTTCCTGCAGGTGATTTCTCTAGTGTGTCTTCTGGTGATAAGTATTCTTGTGGCGTGCATACCAATGGTGGGATCACATGCTGGACAGACAGCGGAACTGTTTTGATACCGGGCCTTGTTCCACAGGATGTTTCTGACGATAGCGGCACCCAAATCGACACTGAGGATTAGGATTACCTCCACATTGGATTTCGAGACGAGAAATTGTGTGTTGAGCGTCCGAACTTCCTCACATTTGGGAGAGGGTTAAGCTACTTGATTTAAGTGTGATCGCTTTGAGAAGACGCTCCATCCTGGAGTCAGAGGCTGTATACTGACCATAAACTGATATCAAGTTGTCATTTTCGTGGGTTTTTCGTAGTATTTTCCGTATGATCGAACTAATTTTCGCATGACAGAACTAAAAAGCTCACACAGCGCAAGCGCGTTGATGTCGTTCACTGTGGAGAACGTCCGCTGCTACCGCGATGAAGCCAGTCTGTCCCTTCTCGCCACCCGCACGGCCGAAAAGGGAGCGGTTCGTCACCTCAGTGTGGCCGGCAGCAAGAGAACGGTTGCTGTGCTTGCTGTTGCAGGCGTATTCGGTGCCAACGCCTCGGGCAAGACAGCGATCCTGGAAGCACTGGACGACATGCGCGTCGTCGTTGTCGGGTCGTTGCACCATCGGGCTAGTCCAGGGTCGCCGATCTTCCGTCGTCCTTTCCTGTTGGACGATAAGAGCAGACGGCGCGCCTCACGCTTTGAGGTCGAACTCGTCATAGGTGGTGTGCGGTGGCAGTACGGTTTCGAGATTGACGAACACCGAGTGCTTGGGGAGTACGCCTACCACTACCCACGAGGCCGTCAAGCCAAAGTATTCCACCGTGACGGAAGCGATATAGAGTTCGGGCCGCCGTTCCGTTCCGAGGGCAAAACACTACGGAGACTCTTACGCGACAACGTTCTGCTGCTGTCGATTGCTGGGGCATTCCAGGCTGAGAACTTGGTAGATCTCTACTCCTGGTTTGACAGCGCGCTGCAATACGCGTCCTCCACCAATCGAACTGAGCGAGCTGAGATCACAGCGGGTCTCGTGGAGTCTGCTGGCAAGAAAAACCGGATCCTCGGTCTGCTGAGATACGCCGATCTTGGGGTGACGAATATCCGTCGGAAGCCTACACCTCCTGAAATACTGGAAAAATTCAAGCAGATATTCCACGCGATGGACGAAGAAGATGACAATGACGATGTGATTCACGAACGCCGATTCAGCGTTCCCAGTCGCATCGCATTAGAGCATTCCACAGCTGCTGGAGGAACGGAAATCCCACCTGAGGACGAGTCTCTGGGTACGCGGATCTGGTTGGCTTTGATCGGGCCGGTTCTCCAGACACTTGAGAAGGGTGGCCTACTACTGGTCGACGAACTGGACGCCAGTCTCCATCCTCAACTCGTTCAAAGAGTGATCGGTTTCTTCCAGGATAAGAGAACCAACCCGCGCTGCGCCCAGCTGATCTTCAACTCACACGACACCAACATACTCGGTGACAGTGACAAGCGGTCGATCGGACGTGACCAAGTGTGGTTCACAGAGAAAACCCCCGACGGCGCGGCTTGCTTGTACTCCCTGACAGACTTTCGACCACGACACGACGACGCCATCGAGCGTCGATACCTTCAGGGCCGTTACGGAGCGGTTTCATCCTTCAATCCTTCAGAAGTCGAGCGTTCACTCGTAGCGACAGACACATGAAGCGGCCACGCTCGACTCATCAGTACGAGTAAGATTACGTGATACCCAAAAGGCTAGGAGTACAGCTTGGTGTGGGAGAGTTGAGACTCACCGGCGTTGACGAGTCTCCATTGGGAGATGCAATTCATCTGACTACTGGTTCGTGTCCCGTGGGCGCGGTGCATCAGTAATTGATACCAATAGCGCAGTGGCGAGAATTAGAACGACGTATGAAGCCTGATCTTAAAGATCTTCTGCTGGCGTCGGGTGCGCGCACAGAAGCCCTGACTCCGCCGCGTTACGATCTGCTCCTTCGCGCCACTCCTGATCTCGACATGAATTAGAAGCAGCAACCGAGGTTGATGCAATACATTATCTAGGACAGGTGAGCATAAGTTTGTTGGTTACAGCTTCAATAATGATGTGATACCAGCGGGTGTTGAATCGTCACTTAGTGGGATCGTCGCTCAGTGGGGTGTTGTGGTATCATGAGGCAGCATACTGCGAACGCTGCCGGTCGGGCAATGACGTGAAGCCGCTGTGTTCAAGGCTGATCCCGACGCTATGATCGAATACTAGTCTTGAGGTTTGATTAGTTATAAGGAGGAGTGATGGACGCGAGGACGTTGAGTGTTACCTTTGAAGGGCTGAGGATCGATGGTGGCGTACCGTTGGAGGATCTGCAAAAAACCTTCCAGCACCTGCAAAACGCCGTACGGATCACGGTCGAGCACTTGTCAGGCAACCATAGCCCACGTCAGGGCCATTCGTCGAACATGACTCGCCAGGCGAGCCACCTGCGTCTACGAGGGACAACCCCGGGGTCGCTAGTCGCCGAACTAGCTCTTGCGCCCCCGATGGAGGGTCGATTGTTCGACGATTTCGACGACGACGTCGGACAGCATGCGTTGGAAGCGATCTTGAGCTACAATGGTGACGCTGATGGTTCCGTCCCCCCAGACGGTGACGCCGATGGTCTCGTCCCTCCGGCGGCCGTAGACCAACTGCGCTCTATCGGCTCCGATCTGTCGTCAGAAGTGAACTCGGTGTGGCTCGGTGACTCCCTCGACAAACGAAGGGTGCGGCTTGAGCGCAGAAACCGTTCCCCACGATCGTCAGCCCCGATTGAGACTGCGGTGTTGTATGGCTGGTTGAGGGAAGTGAATTGGGAGAGGAGAACAGCTCAGCTACACGACAACGCTGGCGGATATGTCGCGTTGAGATTCGACGCCGCGTTCGACGATGAGATGGTACGTCTCGCAACCCAGCATGTCAAGATCTCAGGATCTGGACGGTTCAACAAACACGGCGTCTGGACGACTGTCACGGTCGACACCATCCATGGCACAAGATCCTGGGACAAACCGTTCGATCTGAACTCGCTCATCGAGCAATCAAGTGGTAAAGTGTTCGATCCTGAGGCTATGATCACCACTGGAGAGCCGTTCGATGTGGAGGCCTTCATCGACACCATCCACCAAGGACGCGACATGAGCGAGCCATGGCCGCAGGATTTACAGGCCCAACCGTGAATAGAGTCGTCATGGACACCTGTGTCGTGTCCTTGATGTTCAGAGGTGATGACCGTGCCGACTACTACAAGGCCCGGATCGCAGGCCTGAGCCCATGTATTTCATTCCAAACGTTGGAAGAACTGTGGTTTGGAGCGTGTACCACTGACTGGGGTGCACGCCGAAAGAACGACTTGGCCCGTCATCTCGAGCAGTACGATGTCGTATGGCCGACTGAGGAACTCGTTGAAGTGTACGCTCAGTTGAGATGTGCTCGTCAGCTTGCGGGACGCCGGTTGATGACCGCCGACGCTTGGATAGCAGCCACCGCGCTGATGCTCAAGTGCCCACTGGCATCCCATGACCGGGACTTCCACGGCATCTCCGACTTGAACCTCATACGGAAGGACCCATTTATACCAACCCTACCAGTCTAGTGAGTGTGCCGTTTCACCATGCGTCAAAGTCCAAAACGCCTGCATAAAACGTCTCCCAAAAGCATCTCCTACTCACATCAGCACACTGCCTCAACCTACCCCATCAAGCTGCGGCATTTAAAGTATGCTCAGCAACGGCATTCAGCAGGAAATGCCGTTTTCGTCGAAGCCGGAATACGTATCGGATAGCCGTGTCACGTCATATATCGGTGTTGAATCAACATGAAAAATAGTGAACGGCCCGACAACACGGTCTGGTTTTTTGCTGAGACCAGTAGCTACCAGCCCGTCAAGTCGGTCGAGCACTGAGACGACATCTCCTGAAGGATGCTCATGTACAAGCACTTCAGGACGCGATGCAGTCGATTTCACCAGGAAAACCCCGAGGTCACGCTGCTGTCAGTTGTGTCGTTCGCATGGGTTCCGCTCGTGTCAGTGTTTCATATAGTTCTGCGTATAGGCCCTCCGCGTGACGTAATTGCTTGTGGGTTCCTCTTTCAACGATCCGGCCTTCATCGAGTACTACGATCAGGTCGGCGTCTGTGATAGTGGACAGACGATGTGCTATCACGAGCGATGTCCGGCCTCGTAGTGCTTCTGCTAGAGCTTCTTGCACTTGGATTTCGTTTTCGGTGTCCAGATGTGAGGTGGCTTCATCGAGAATGACGATCACCGGGTCTTTCAGAAGAACCCGAGCGATAGCCAGCCGCTGTTTCTCGCCTCCTGACAGCCGGTAACCTCGCTCGCCGACCAGAGTTTGGTAGCCGTCGGGTAGAGAGGTGATCACGTCGTGGATTCGGGCGATTCGACAGGCTGTTTCGAGTTCGGCATCAGAAGCCGACCGGCGGACGTATCGCAGGTTGGCGGCTACCGTGTCGTGAAAGAGGTGCGGGTCTTGAGTAACCATGCCGATAGCGGATCGCAACGATGACTGGGTGAACATGCGCACGTCAGTACCGTCTATCAGCACCGACCCGGAGGTGGTGTCATAAAGCCGAGGCACTAATGAAACGAGTGTGGTCTTTCCGGAACCCGACGGCCCGACCACTGCCACCATCTGACCGGGTTCAACCACCAGATCGATATCATGAAGCACTTCCGTGGGAATCACCGAAGCAGCGTCGACCCGGCTGTCGTTCAACGGTTCGGTGTCGACCTGGCTGTGTTGTGATGGTTCGGTGTCTGTCCTGATGTCGTGTAATGATGTGGGTGTTCCTTCGGATGTCGGGGGGTAGTGGAAATTCACGTTTCTGAACTCCACCCGACCGTCCGGTACTGCCAGTGGACGTGCGTTGGGGGTGTCGGTTATGGGGTTAGGGGTGTCTAGCACCTCGAACACTCGCTCGAAGCTCACAAAGGCGGTCATTATGTCGACCCGAGCGTTGGAGAGGCCTGTCAAAGGCACATAAATACGTACCGTGTAAAGTCCCAACGCTACGAGAGTGCCCGCTGTCAGGGAACCGTCGATTGCCAGGTGGCCGCCGAGCCAGTAGACGATGGCTGTGCCTATCGCACCTACCAGTGTGAGAGCCACAAGGAACACCTGGCCGTACATGGCTCTGCGTATTCCGATGTCACGCACCCGCCCGGCTCGGTCTGAAAAGTCCGCGGCTTCGCGTCTGTGGTTTCCGAACAATTTCACAAGCAGAGCACCGGCTACGTTGAACCGTTCGGTCATGGTGTTGTTCATCGAAGCATTGAGCTGCATCCCTTCGCGGGTGATGGCCTGCAGGCCGCGGCCCACTCGTCGTGCTGGTAGCATGAACACCGGCAGGATGGCCACGGCCAGCAGTGTGAGACGCCATTCCAGTACGAACATGGCGATCAGCGTGCCGGCCAGGGTGATGATGTTGCCCACCACGGTGCCGAGCGTACCGGTGAAAGCTCGCTGCGCTCCTATCACGTCGTTGTTGAGACGGCTCACCAGTGTACCAGTCTGGGTGTTGGTGAAAAAAGCAAGAGGCAGACGTTGTACGTGGTCGAACAGCTTCAACCGTAGATCGAAGATCAGTCCCTCCCCGATACCGGAGCTGAGTCGCCGTTCCAACAACGACATTAGTGCCTCACCCAAAGCGGCAACAGCGAGCACAGCGAACAGTGTGTTAAGGTAACGTCCGTTGTTTTCTGCTATGGCCACGTCGAACATTTGACGGATCACCAGCGGTGGCAGCATTCCCAGAAAGGTTGAACCCACCACCGTGAAAATGAAAGCCACGATCATAGCACGGTAAGAACGAGCGAACCTCAACACCCGACGCCGGGTACCAGCAGCGAGCACTTTATCGGTCTGGCCGGCGCGATAAGAGTACATCGTGTACAGTAGATTCATGGGATTGTTCATATATAAAGCCTACGGAGTCGAGAGGGTTTAATGCGATGAAATCGGGGTGGGATTGCGCCTTGTGATGTGGTAGTGCACTGAATCAGTACTGGTTGTGGCATACTGAAAACTGCTATGGCGAGAGAAGATGGTTCACTGGTGGAACCCACTCCCACATTTTTTGGGAACACTATCAGTGAAGCGTTGTTCGCCGGTTAAATTCCAGTGGAACCCACTCCTGCGGTTTTTGGGAACACGATATTCACTATTGATCCGCTATCGAATCCGCTCAAGAGGAGCAAATGACAACAGTAGGCGTTTCTCTCCTTCAGACAGGAAACGTATCACAGCTTCAGCTGAGTTGCCCGACCCGCTGACGCTCATTACCACCCCTTCCCCCCAATGTTCATGCCGCACGTCATCTCCTACACGTAATTTCATAAGACCTGCCCGCGGCTGACGCTGAAAACCAGACGAAGGAGAGTATCCGTATCCGACACCTGCCGTCTTAGCACGCCTAGCGGCTCTAATGCGTTCTGCTAACTGACCGGGCCGGTCAACTGCATGGAGTCCGCTGCGAATGTCAGTCGGGCAGTCATCAGTAGTCTGACGGTCAGAGGTGACCTGGCGGTACCATTTATCAATGTAGACTATCAGGTCGTCCGGAATTTCTGCGAGAAATCTGCTCGGCTGATTGAATTGTGTGCTGCCGTATAGTTGACGGCAACGAGCATAAGTAACAGTGAGTAGTCTCATAGCTCGGGTGATCCCCACGTAAGCCAACCGCCGTTCTTCTTGCATCTGTTCGGGCTCAGCGAAGGAACGATAGCCAGGCAATATGCCATCTTCCATCCCAACAAGGTAAACCACAGGATATTCCAAGCCTTTCGCGGCATGCAATGTCATTAGCGACACTTTCGGCTCTGCTGGCAGATTGTTCTGTGGGTTGTGCGAGGATGTGTGCTGCAATTCATGCTGGGTTGCATGCTGCAGATCGGGGGCCTGACTACGTGCTGTGTGATGTGTGCGGTGCTGCTCGCCTTGTTCGATGCTGTGATCAGAGTATGACGGCAACGCATCAGTGTCAGCGGCTAGTGCTATCCTCTCCAGGAAACCTTCAACTGTGTCGTGTTCACTAGCAACATTCAAAAGTTCTTCCAGGTTTTCTATTCGCCCTTCTGCTTCAATGGTGGCCTCATTACGAAGTCCGAGGAGATACCCTGAACTTTCTAAGAGACTGTCAAGAATGACGTGCGGAGGGTCGTTCTGCTGATTTGCTGATCTTATCAACTTGTAGAATTGTCGGATACCTGCCGCGGCTCGGCCTTTCACACCTGCATACTGACAACGAGTCAAAGCATCGAAAAAGGTGATCCCCTGGTCTGCAGCGTAGGCTTCTACTTTGCCTATCGAGGCTTGGCCCACTCCTCGTTTAGGCGTGTTCAACACACGTTTAACGCTTACTTCGTCTGCTGGATTCGCGGCTGCTTTAAGGTATGCTACGGCGTCTCTTATCTCACGGCGTTCATAAAAGCTAGTGCCGCGAACCAGCAGATAGGGGATGCCTTCACGCACGAGCTGCTCCTCCAAAATCCTGGATTGCGCGTTGGTGCGGTATAGCACAGCCATCTCTTCCCAAGCAATTCGATCGAACTCGTGGCGGCGGATCATGTCTTCCACCACAAAACGAACCTCATCTCGTTCATCTGTGGCCCGGTAGACCGAGATAGGCTGTCCTTCCCCTAAATCACTCCACAAGTTTTTGGTTTTACTGCTGGAATTGTTGGCTATCAACGCGTTGGCAGCGTTGAGAATGTTCTGGGTGCTTCGATAGTTTTGCTCAAGCACCACAGTATGCACATTCGGGAAAGCGGCTTCGAATTCCAAGATGTTGCGGACGTCTGCCCCACGGAACCTGTAGATCGATTGATCAGAGTCGCCCACTGCGGTGATTTGACCGTGATCGGCCGTGAGCTGTATGACTAGACGGTTCTGTACTGTGTTGGTGTCTTGATACTCGTCTACGAACACGTGCTGGAAACGGTTGCGCCACCAGTCCAGAATTGCGTCATGATTGCGGAATAGTTCCACAGTGCATTGCAGAATGTCGTCAAAATCCATAGCAGATGCTGCCACTAGCCGTCGCTGATATTCAACAAACACTTCAGCCAACCGCTGTTCAAAAGAGTTGGACGCCATCTCCGAGTATTCCTTAGCAGTGGTACCATTATTTTTGAGTGCTGATATGCTGGCTTGAGTTTTTCGGGGTGTTACCCTTTTGATGTCGATTCCAAGGTCTTTCAGCACGTACCGGCAAAGTCGGGCAGTGTCCGCTTTGTCGTAGATGGTGAATTGGGGTGGATAGCCGATGTACTCGCATTCTTTGCGTAGTATTCGCAAGCAGGCACTGTGAAAGGTCGACACCCACATTTTTGAGGCATCCAGACCGACCAATGCCCTGACACGGGATTTCATCTCCTCTGCGGCTTTGTTGGTGAAAGTTATAGCAAGAATCTTATGGGGTGAGAGACCGCGAGCTTGCATCAGGTAAGCGATACGATGGGTGAGTGCACGTGTTTTGCCGGAACCGGCACCAGCCACCACCAGCAGAGGTCCTCCCGTATAGATGACCGCTTCAAGCTGGGCTTCGTTTAACCCTTCAAGGATAGAAGCATCAGCAGAGGGGGACTTGTCGTGTATCAACGAGGAGGCTTGTCGTGTATCGACGAGAGAAGCTTATCAGGCGTCAACCGTGACAACAGGGCAAAGCAGAGTACGTTCAACTCCGGGGAGCTTTTGAACATCAGTAATCACTATACGACCCAAATGGTTCACATCAGACGCTTCAGCCTGAGCGATCACATCGTATGGCCCCATTGCCACATCAGCAGACACGATGTTATCCAAGCCGCTCACTGCGACAGCCACATCAGCTGCTGTTCCAACTTCTGCTTGAACGAGAATGTACGCTCTTACGGTCACAATAAGAATACTAGCCGACTTGACGGCAATTCGGTGACGAGTTAGCGCAAATTCGGTGACGAGTTAGCGCAAACTTGACGGCAATTCGGTGACATGTCAAACAACAAGCCAGAACAAGCTCGACAATAATTCAACAACGAAATGAGTCGGGGAGGCAGACTTAAACGCATAAGCAATCCGAGTGTGGAAACAACAGCAGAAACGATCAACTAGGTTTAGGTTTAGTTTAATCTGTTTAATCTAAAATCATTGCACGAATCCCAAGACCCATAAGAAACAGGCCGGCATAACCGTAAAGCAGGTGCTTGTGTTTAGGGATTTGTTGACGGTAGCTGTAAACGATACCCACCGTAACCAGGCCTGAGAAGCCGTAAAGAGCATGAAGGTCAGGGGCTGCATGGCCTTCCTGAGCTACCAGCCAAGATCCAAGTGCAACCTGCGCTAGCATACTAACCTGGGCAATAACAGTAAACACCCAGAGTGGCTGCCCCCGCCAACTTTGCCGACGGTGTGCTATTAAAGCCCATAATCCTACAATAGCATTAGTGGACACCACCACCCACGAAAACCAGTCATGCACACCAACCATCACAGAAGACAGCATCGATATCACTACGTCCTGCACGTGCGGCGAATAAGATCCGCTCGGCTGTGAGATAGAAGGCTACACAGCATTGACATCACCAGGCTTCATTCTAGAACACCTCGACATGCACACAACAAAAAGACATCCACAGCAAAAGCATATTCACTGATCAGCGCAGTCCACCTACAGCACATCGTGTATTCACCACGCAACATGGACATAAGCATCGAAACACGCAGCATGAACACCACCACGAACACCGCACAGCATCCACTCTTAGCCAATTTAACCTTAGAACAGCGTGAGGCTGTGACTACTACTGCGTCTCCCCTTTGTATTGTGGCTGGTGCCGGCTCCGGCAAAACTCGAGTACTGACCCACCGGATCGCATGGCACATAACAGAAGGAAACTTTCATCACCAGCAGGTGCTGGCTGTGACCTTCACTCGACAGGCCGCTCGTGAATTGCGTTTGCGTTTACGTCAGCTGAAACTTCGCAGCAATGTCAGAGCAGGCACTTTTCATTCCATCGCTTTATCGCAAATTCGTCGGTTCGACTCTGAACGGAGACGCAGGCCATGGCAAATACTAGGTAATCCAACCCATCTCGTTGCCGCGTTGCTAAACGAACAACCGCACAGATGGCAGGGTATAGACCCGACCGAATGGCAACGCAGCCGTACGCGAACATGGCAGCGCACCCGTACGCGGGACATCGTCAACGAGATCAACTGGGCACAGGCTCGTTTGATCACTCCCGTCGATTACCCGACAAAAGCGGCTGCTTTCAAACGCCAGTTCCCGCTGGGAGATGCTGAAAGGTTCGCATCCTTTTACAAAGCCTATCAGCAGGCTAAACGCAGGAAACGGATACTCGACTTCAACGACGTTTTAGAAATGAGCCTCCATTTGATGAACACTGAGGCGCAGTATGCTGATAGTCAACGTTGGTTGAATCAACATCTTCTAGTCGATGAGTTTCAAGATATCAACCCCCTGCAATTTGCTTTGCTTAAGTCTTGGCTTGGTGATAATTCCACTCTGGTAATGGTGGGGGACCATGACCAGGCAATATACAGCTGGAATGGGTCTGACCCCAAGCTGATCGGCAACATCCAAGAACACTTTCCAGGATGTACGATGATGAAGCTATGCACTAATTTCCGTTCTACACCAGAGATTCTGGCTACTGCGGGACGGATCTTGGATAAGCCTCCGCAACCTGCTTTCCGGCAGTCGGGAAAGCCGCCCACTGTCACTGTCTTGTCCGATGACACCAAAGAACCTGCTGCATTGGCACGGGCGGTTCGTATCTGTCAGCCTCCGGGTGCTCCCTGGAATGTACAAGCAGTGTTGGCTCGTACCAATGCACAGCTGACTCCCCTGCGAGAAGCTCTTATCGGTCACAGCATTCCAGTGACCATGAAACGCGATGCGGCTTTGAAACAGCAGCATGAAATCGAGTGTCTCATAAATGATTGGCGCAACAGAAACTCAAACCCCAACCAAGCACACTCATATCCGCGCCGGTCAAGATCGCAGCCACACTCTCAAACACGAAGAGATTCCCGAGCGTATTCACATTCGCAATTACCGCAATCACATCAAAGCAATATCAGTTTGCGCATCTGTATAGCCGACACGCAGATGTCTCTGCAAACGCCTTTGAACGTGAACGAAGATCACACGCATATGTCGTTTACCTGGCAGCGTGAAGCCAAACATCAAGACGAGGATACCGTAGCATCGACGAAAAAGAATATCCGGGCTTTTTTGGATTTTGCTGAAGATCATCTTTCCGTGGACCCTGAGGCTACTGTGGAGTCGTTCCTGGCGGACACAAGATTTGATCAACCTTCCATTCATAGTCGCAATAGCAACGGTGTGAATCTGCTTACCTTCCATGCTGCTAAAGGCTTGGAGTGGTCGATTGTCCATCTTGTGGGCTTGGAAGACGGGTATGTTCCCATAGCAAGTTCTCACAACCAGCAAGCATTGCATGAGGAGCAAAGACTGCTTTACGTTGCCACCACTAGGGCATTGAAGGAATTGCATGTCATGTGGTGCAGCAAGCGCACCATCAGCGGTCAGACCGTGGAAAGGAAACCTTCTCCTTGGCTTGATGCCATAGGAGCAGCCGAGACTGAACGATCAACAGACGCGGACTTCGATGCGCTGACAGCTATCTCCCAGGCTAAACAGGCTTTACGTGCAGCTTCACCCAAACATGAGCACGAAAACGAATACACAAACAAAATCACCGCCCATAAGAACAATCAGCAGGCACTGCTACTCTAATCACACCGTGTCTGCATTCCTGCTCAGACCGGCTTGCCCCTGCTCTCAATCAGATGCTGCCGCTCAGACCGAATTGGCTGCTTCCCTACTCTTCCCCATTGGGAATGACCCCCGTGAGGCATAGCTACCACACTCCCGACTATTCCCGAAAACAACCACAGACGAGCACTACTCGGAATGACCCTCGTAAGGCATAGCCACCACTACTATGTTAGCGTCACAGTGTTCGAGTATTGTTTCAACTGTCTGACCCAGAAAGGGGCGCCTGTTCACCTGGCGCAGTGAAGCACCCAACACTACCAGGTCGGCTTCGACTTCAGTTATCGCTTCTACCAAAGCCAATGCGGGAGACGTGCTTTTACGGAGATGCACAACCGGAGTTACACCTTTCTGCGCAAAAAAATCGCTAGCCGTGCCTATCAAAGATTTCACTATCCGCGTTGTCGCTTCATTGAACTCGACTCCGTGCCTGTCTGTCACTTCCGAATTCTTGACCTGGGAGACTTGCTTGGAGACTTGCTTGCCCAGCCTTCTGAGAGGATTTTCCAACTGCAATCCGTGAACAGCTACCACGTGTGTGAGTACTACCTCAGTGCCTAGTTCGCTGCTTATCCCCAAGGCGATTTCTTGAGCTGCTCGAGACGAACGAGTGCCAGTCACTGGCACCACCATCCGAACAAAAGCGGATGGAAGAGGAGTTTTCAAGCCTCTAGCCTTGCGTACTATCAGCACAGGCAACTCAGCTTGTAGTAGCAACTCATCCACCATAGGAGAATAGAGACGAGATTCGCGCTCCTCGCCTGATACTCCTAAACAAATCATGCCATAACCAAGTTGACTTTCTTCTGCGATAGCGTGCGCCACATTGTCGCTTCTCAATATGTTGTGGTCTACCTCACGTTCATCGAAAACATTACGGAGCACCGTAATATCCAGCGCGCTAGAGGTTGCGTCGTCTTTGCTTTCAGTGTTCACCGACACGACTGTTACCGGCACTTCGTCAGGCCAAGCAAAATGCACGATTTGGGATGCGGCAATGGAAGCAGGGTTTGCGCGTGAAACAAGCATAAGACGATCGGAACGCACTACCAGATTGCGCACTAATTCTTCTTCGCGTTCTAGTCTTTCCAGTTCGTCAGCGGTTCCCCGCCAGTCTCGCACGATCACTTGCAGAGTGACCGCAGCAAACAGGGAAGTGATCAGCGGCATGATCACTATCACAGTGTAAGCAGTGTCACTGAACACTCCCGTTGATAAGCCCACCGAGGCTATCACAATCTCAAGAGCACCACGAGCATTCAAGCCAGCTCCCAGAGCTGCGGCAACACGATTAGACAGCCGAGCCAGTTTGGCCCCTACGAAAGAACCCACAAACTTCGTCACTAACGCCACTACTACTATCACAACCGCTCCTACAAGGGCTTCTCTTTCTGCCAGTAGGGCTAGGTCAACCCGCATACCCGCAATGGCGAAGAACACTGGGGCTAGAAAAGAATTGGTGAGTGATTCAATGTGGTGAAGTACTTCTTGCTGTTGAAAGCGTGAACGGTTCAACACGACTCCAGCTACAAAAGCTCCGAGCACGGCTTCAATGCCAAGCGATTGCGTTATCACACCAAACGTCAGCATCGTGAAAATCGCGATACTTACCGCTGTCGGTATACCCACACCGATTCTCAGTACCTGACACAGACAATAGTCGACTATTCGCTGGCCAATAGTCATCGCCAATACCAGAAACAAGGAAAGCCCGATTATGGTTTTGGTTACGCTGCTAAACGACACTCCGCCAACAGCAAAACCAGCGAACACGGATAACATCATCCAGCCTATCACATCGTTGGCCATGCCTGCTGCCATGGTGATCTGTCCAAAGTCGCGACGCATCAAACCCAATTCAGATAGAATTCGAGCTATCACCGCTAACGCTGATACCGACAGAGCAGCCGCTATGAACATAGCGAACACATTGTGATTCGCACCACTTGCCACAAAAACATCTGGCAGGGCTAGGGCTGTCAGCAACCCGCCGATCAGCGGCACTATCAGGCTGAACCCTGTTACAAGCAAGGCTGCTCTACCTAATCTGCGGATCAAGTTGAGGTCGGTTTCGAAACCTGCCGTCACTAATAGCAGCGCGACTCCAACCCAAGTCACAGCGAAAAGCGCCCCCGATGAAATTGCTTCTTCAGGGATAAACCAGTTGAAGCCGTCGGGCCATATCTTGCCGAACACTGACGGCCCTAGCACTACGCCAGCCAGCAAATGGCCAATCACCGTTGGCAGCTTGACACGGAACACCACATAACCCAAAAAACGGGCTATAGCTGTTATTACCAGCAATTGCACCCAAAACACGAGCAGTTGATGGTCATGCAAAGGCGTTAACCGCGAAGCTGTTTCAATGGTTTTTGTTGCTGCTGGCAGCATCAGCTGCATGTTAAGCATCATCAACACAACCAAGATCGTACGACTAAGATATTATTTGATTGAGATACTGTGGTCGATATCCACGAATACGGGGGCGTGGTCACTGGGTGGATCTTGGCGAGGACCCTTACGTTCGTTGCGATCTATAAGCGCAAAACCACAAGACTCGGCCACAGGGGGTGAACCGTAAAGTAGGTCAATCCGCATACCCATGTGCTTATAAAAACTGCCAGCACGATAATCCCACCACGAAAAGAGGCTATCACCATTGTGATGCAAACGGAATAAGTCCACGAGGCCCCATTCTGTGAGCAATTCCAGCTTTTTACGTTCTAAAGTGCTGGTATGCGTGGAATCCGCAAAAGCTTTCGGGTCGTAAACGTCTTTGTCTTCAGGTGCCACATTGAAATCACCGCATACTATCACAGGCTCAGAAGGGCTAGCTTGAACCTCCAGGGCAGCAGCTAGCCTATCAAGCCAACTCAGTTTGTATTGGTAGTGTGCATGGTCTAAAGCACGACCATTCGGCACATAACATGACGCTACCCGTATTCCACCACATGTAGCCCAAAGCAGCCGGGCCTCACGGTCGGGTTCAATTTCCGCACCGAAGCCTGTCATCGGATTTTCAAGCCCCACCCGGCTGAGTATGCACACCCCATTCCAACGACCCTGACCATGATAAAAGCATTCGTACCCCAAACCTTCGAATATTTCAGTTGGGAATGCGTCATCTGCGAGTTTGGTTTCCTGCAAGCATGCGACATCAGGCTCGAAAGCTGCAAGCCACCTCTCAATTCTACCCAACCGGGCTCTCAACGAATTAACATTCCAGGTAACAATTCTCATAAGCACAAACCATGTTAGCAACTTGGTATGACAGATGTTGATCGCTTTAAGCATGTCTCTAATGTGAGTTTTCGGTTTGTGTCTTCGTTGTAGTCTCCAGCCTGAGTCTGCTTGAAGAGGATGTGAGGGGGGGGGTGGTAGAGGGAGACCGGACAACAAGAAGTTGTATGCTAAGCACGCGCGTATTCTGTGGCTTAGGATAAGATTTGATTATGAGCGACACGAGAAGCACCAGAATCCGCGGCGAGGGCCAAACACCTCCAACACAAAAAACCGACCACCCCGATACCAACCGTGACATCCATAGTGTCAACGCAGCCAAAGACGGCGTGAGCACAACAAAAGACGAAGACACGCTAGGGGTGAATGCCTGGTTGGTAAACGAAATGCGGGAGCAATGGAAAACTGATCCTGCATCAGTGGATGCTAGCTGGCTTGCCTTATTTGAAGGAAATGGCGACTTCAGCCCTTCCAGCAGCAAAACCAGCAACACAATGTCAGCAGCATCTCGGCCAGTACAGAACAACTCAATGCAAATCAAGCCAGTAGCTTCTGCAACAATGCATTTTCACAACATCGGCAGTTCTTCCCCGACAACGCGTACACCACCCACACCAAAACAATATTCACCCCCAACAGTCCCTCCCGCAACTACACTAACATCACCAGCCCCACCACCAACGGCACCACCATCCACAACTACCCCGCCATCACCCACAACTCCACCTTCGACACAGTCTCAGCCCCAAGCGCGAGCTCAAGCGCAGCAGCGTATCCCTTTGGATCCCAACGCTAAGCCCATACGGGGGATTGGCGCACGCATCGTGGAAAACATGGAAACCAGTCTGACCGTGCCAACCGCTACAAGCTTCAGAGAGATCCCCGCAAAACTTTTAGAGATAAACCGCAAGATCATCAACACTCATTTAGAACGTAAACTCGAAGGGCGAATTTCTTTCACTCATCTGATCGGTTACGCCGTAGTGAGAGCTATCGCCGATTCGGTTCCGGCGATGAACAACACTTTCACCACCGACGATGAGGGGCGGCCGTATGTTCTCCACAACGAGCACATCGGCTTGGGTTTAGCGATTGACCTGCCTAAGTCGGATGGCTCTAGAACCCTGTTAGTGCCTGTGATACCAAAGGCCGACACTCTGGATTTCCGTTCTTTTGTCAACCTTTACAACGAAACAATCACCAAAGCTCGCACCGGAAAACTGGTCGTTGGAGATTTCGTCGGTACCACAGTGACTCTTACCAATCCCGGTATCCTCGGTACACGTCAGTCTTTGCCTCGGCTCATGGTCGGCCAGGGCGCAATCATCGGAATCGGTTCTCTGGCGTTTCCACCGGAATTCAATGCTACCGACCCCAATAAGCTCGCGGAGTTCGGGGTTAGCAAACTGGTAACGATTAGCAGCACTTATGATCATCGGATCATTCAAGGTGCTGAGTCGGGTATGTTTTTGACCCAAGTGCATGACCTACTGCTCGGTGGTGACGATTTCTATGAAGATGTTTTCAGAGCATTGAACATTCCTTATAAGGCCGTGGAATGGAACCGCGATTTCAATCCTTTGGACAATGAATCGGCGATGCTCGAAAAACAGGCTAAGGTAAGCCAGCTGATCAACCAGTATCGTGTGCGCGGGCATTTGATAGCCGATCTTGACCCTTTGAACGCTAAGGAGCCGGCAATACACTCGGAGCTCAATCCCGATACTTACGGTTTGACTATCTGGGACCTCGACCGCAGGTTCCATACCGGCAGTGAAACGAGCATCTACGCTCCTGTTGGCGGAAAACAGAGAATGGCGTTAGGCGAGTTGATGGAAGTTCTACAAGACGCCTACTGCCGCACTGTTGGTGTGGAGTACATGCACATACAAGAACCAGCCGAGAAACGGTGGATCCAGGAGCAAATCGAAGGCGCAGACACAACCATGAGCCACGCGGATCAGCAGTATGTCATAAGCCGTCTCAACGCCGCAGAAGCGTTGTCTAGTTTTTTGGCAACCAAATACGTGGGCCAGAAACGTTTCGGGCTTGAAGGGGCTGAGTCTACGATACCGCTAGTGGATGCGGTGATAGCTGCTGCAGCTGACGATGGCTTGACACGTGTGGTTATGGGAATGGCCCATCGCGGTAGGCTTAACGTGCTTGTAAACGTGGTGGGTAAAAGCTATGGGAAACTTTTCAGCGAGTTTGAGGGTGTCGTCGACGAAGACCAGCTCCGAGGCAGCGGGGACGTGATGTACCATTTGGGGCAGGAGGGAACTTACACTAGCCCTTCCGGTAATCGGATAGAGATAGAACTCGCTGCCAATCCTTCACATCTTGAGGCTATTGACCCGGTGGTGGTTGGCATGGCGAGAGCCCGCCTGGATGCTATGACAGCAGAACACAAGCCTGCTTTCTACCCGGTGCTTCCCCTTTTGATTCACGGTGATGCCGCATTCGCCGGCCAGGGTGTGGTAGCTGAAACGCTGAATATCAGTCAGATTTTGGGATACCGAGTGGGCGGCACTATCCATGTGATCATCGATAACCAGCTTGGCTTCACCACCACGCCTGCTGCGGCTAGGTCGACTGAATATTCAACCGATGTCGCAAAGATGATCGGGGCTCCCATATTCCATGTGAACGGCGACGATCCTGAGGCTTGTGTCCGTGTTGCCCGTCTGGCTTTCGTTTATCGTCAGAAGTTCAACAAGGACGCGGTGATCGATATGATCTGCTTCCGTCGTTACGGCCACAACGAAGCTGACGATCCTAGTTACACGCTGCCGGACATGTACCGTCGGATAGACAAGAAACCCACCGTGCGTGAACAGTACACCACCACATTGGTGAAACGTGGCGATTTGACCCCTGAGGAGCAGGCTGCCGCATTGGAAGACTACCGAACCCGCTTGCAGGCAGCTCTCGACGAAACTCGGGACCGGTCGTCGTCTAAGGAGGTGGTAGCGAAATCACCGCCTATGGCCGTTGGTGTTCTTCCTCATGTGCATACCGCTATAACAGCTTCTACTGTGGAAAAGGTTTATGAGGCTCTCACTTCGACACCTGAGGATTTTTGCTTGCACCCCAAGCTTGCCCGCCAATTCAAAAAGCGAGATCAGATGTTCCAAGAAGGGTGGATCGACTGGGCTGTGGGTGAGGCTATGGCGTTCGGGTCGTTGCTTATGGAAGGAACTTCGCTGCGGCTGAGCGGCCAGGATACCCGCCGCGGCACTTTCTCGCATCGTCATTCAATCCTAGTCGACTATAAAACCTCAGCGGAGTATATGCCGTTATCGGCTTTAGCCGATGAAGGTACAGGCATCTGGATTTACGATTCTCTGCTATCAGAGTACGCTGCCTTAGGGTTTGAGTATGGTTACGCTGTTGCCAGCCCGCAAGCACTCGTGATGTGGGAAGCCCAGTTCGGCGACTTCGCCAATGGCGCACAAATAATCATAGACCAATTCATCGTAGCAGCAGAAGACAAATGGAATCAACAGTGTGGGCTTGTGATGTTGTTGCCTCACGGCATGGAAGGACAAGGACCCGAACATTCATCAGCTCGAGTTGAAAGGTTTCTGGCTTTAGCAGCTCACGACAACATCCAAGTATGCAACCCTACTACCGCTTCCCAATACTTTCACCTGTTAAGACGCCAAATTGCGCATCGTAGGATATACAAAATCAGCAGACCGCTCATCGTTTTCACGCCAAAATCATTACTACGTGCGCGAGTGTCACGCTCAAAAATATCCGAACTCATTGCAGGGACTTTCGAAGAAGTGCTGCCAGATCCCATGTTCGAATCGACACCCGATTCGAAGCCTAGGCAGGGTTCTAAGCCTGAGTCGGCATCGGGGAGGCCAGCTTCGGGGAATGGCGCACTCGATCCTGGTAGCATACTTGACCCTAAAGAAATAACCAGGGTGATATTCTGCAGTGGAAAAGTCGCTTACGGTGCCATGGAATTACGTAACGAACATCGTGCGGCGGTAGCCATATGCAGGGTTGAACAACTATACCCCTGGCCTTACGCAGCGGTGCGCTCCATGCTCGAAAAATACCCTAATTCAAAAGAAATAGTATGGCTCCAAGAAGAACCGGAGAATATGGGCCCTTGGAACTCTATCAAAGGAAGGCTATACGAAGCACACGAGAATACTCACAGTATCCGGCGTGTGAGTCGCCTCGAGTCGGGAAGTCCAGCCTGCGGCAGTGCCCGTGTGCATCTCCAGGAGCAGGAAGACCTGCTAAGCGAGAGCGTGTTGGGATAACAAGAGCCCGGCAACCCACCACATCCACCACCAGCTATACACCCATAGGCTATGGTGAGTTCGCGTATTGTGGTGGCTGTCTAGTAGTTCTAGTAGTTTGAGGGGCTGCTTAGTCTGGTTATTGCACGTCTACCAATGCATATTGCCTGCTAACCACGTGGTTGGTTGGGCGTATGCGAAGCCACCCGCATGGGACGCTGAGCCTTCTTCGAATTCTAGAGTGTCCAACTCTGAATTACTCTGAATCCCCCCCCCCCGGGGTACTTCTTTAGGGCCCCGTCCCCTCGGGGTTTCAGCAGTCTAGAAATTTGCGCAATGGGCGAAAGCCCGACGCAGCGACGCCGCGTGGGGGATGAAGGCCT
>JAPPJC010000045.1:2413-21918 GCA_028820455.1 Acidimicrobiaceae bacterium | reverse complement strand
AACGAAGCGAATAGGGGTTTGCGTGGCGAGATGAACAATCTGCGTGGCGAGGTGCAAAAGCTGGGCGACGGTCTGACTGAGAACGGTCGACGGTTGGCTCGCATTGAGGGCCATTTGGGAATTGAAGTATTGCCCACAACAGCGAGTGAAACCACAAAACCTGCGTTGACAGCAGCAAGCGGTGTAGCACTAGCTGGAAAGACTGAGATATCACCAACATAACGAGCACACCAGCATGACAACCACCACCGAACCGACCAGGTCAGCCACCTCCGCGACACACTTCTCGCTGCCACTGTTGCCGCTGCTGTTTTTGGCAGTGCTGCGGGTGTTCAGTGCTGATTTCCACAGCTCCGGCCTCGCAGCGGCTTTCGATACCGCGGCTTGCACGAAGGCACCCGCACTCTAAAAACCCCATACCCCTGAGATCTCTCCCACACGCTTGACACGTAGGCCGTGTCGGAATCGATGCCTCGTACCGTTGTCGTATTCAGATCGTCGGTGACCTTGTTGTCATTGTTGTCGCCGGTGCCGCGGATTAGTGTCCAGTGCCGTGGTTTGGTGTTTGGTGCGGATATGCTGGGAGCATAAGCATGGTAGGTAGTTCGAGTCCGTTCACACCGATGTCGACGTCACGAGATAGAGAGCGTTGATCCGGCCAACGTGTGGAGAGTACTGCGCCGTTGCATAACAGAATCGGGATTGATCGTGAACGAAGAAGCAGGGAATGCCTTATTCCACACAAGGAGTCGCTGTTGAGGGGTTGAGAATCCAGCACCTACTCAACCGGGACGGCGATTAGGAGCAGGACGGGAAGAGGCGGATCAGACGGGCAGTTCGTACCTCTTCCCGGTGATAGCGAACTTCAGCTTCTTGTTCGGAGACATAGACGGGAACGGGCTGATCTTTAGCTTGTAGTTCTCGGGGGCGATCTTGAGGGTGAAATAGTGAGTCATCATCAGCAGGTTGGTGACCAGGTACATCTCCGTCACACGAGCACCGAGGCATGTGTGCGTGCCCAAGCCATAGGGCGCGTATCCGGTGCCGAGGTGTTCTTTGCGGGGTGCCGCATAGCGGTCGATGTCGAATGTGAACGGGTTGGGGAAAACGTCCCTCATGTAGTGCGTTGCTGTCTGGACGATGAAGACTCGCCTCCCCTCCGGCAGCTCGTAGCCCTTGAGCTCGCAGGTATTCATCACGTTTCGAATCGACATCGGGACGATCGGGTACAGGCGCATGCATTCCATGATGAAGCGACGAGTGACGTCTGTCGTTGCACCTGTGAGCATATTGCGATCTGGATCACCGTCGGCGAATACCGCGTCGGCCTCATCGCGGATCTTGGCGTAGAACTCTGGTTGCGACACCATAGCGTAGACGATGAAGCTGAGTTGATCGCCGACGTACATGCTGGCAATCAACGGTGCCGAGAGCACGAACCGGAGATTCGATTCGGGGAGGAATTGGCAGTCGGTGGTGTGCATGGCCAGCAGGTCGTCGGCAAGATCCCGAGGACACCCGGCCCGCTGAGCGGGTGTGTGGACATTTAGCACCCTATCCACTACTTGGCCGATCAGCTTCGCCTTGCGCTTCATACTCGGTGTCTTGAGCATGAACTTCGGGAGAGTTCTGCCGATGTGAGTCTTGAGTGCTCGCTCTTTGAACTTGTGCATGTCGTCGACGATGTCCTGTGAGTCAATGCCGACAGACAACGGCGACATCGCTGCGTTGATCAACTTTCGGCACATTCCCACTGCTTGTCGGGTCTCGCCGACATTCCAATCTGCCATTTCGTTGCGTGCACAAGAGAGGAACACTTCCAGTTGTTCTTCCAGCCTGGATCGGGCATACGCAGGCTGAATCGACTTGCGATATCGGAAATGATCGGCACCATCAAGGGCTGGCAACAGCCCCACTCCGCCGTAGACCTTCTCGAAGTCCTCCAAGTAATCCCTAGCTCTGAGATGCATGCGACCGTGGCGGTGCGCCCAGTGATTCGTCTCAGGCCCTACCAAGCAGATCATGTCGTCCACGAACGGCGGTCGGATCTCGAACACCGGTCCGAACTCTTCTTGAAGCTCTGCGAACAGCGCGGGGAGGTTGCCACTGCGAGTGTGCTTGTTGCGTAGCAGCCTTCGCAGCGGAACAATGGGAATCGGTTTCGTCAGAGCCGTCCGTCTGCTCGAGCGTCTGGTGATGTTCTGCCCGACCGCATCGGCGATGGCGCGGCCGATCAAGTCCATCTTGCAGATGTCCTCGATACGCTGTTTAGACTCCTCGTCCAACTCGAAAATGAACCGCAGGACATCGCACGTGTTGATCAGACAGATGATGATGATGTCTCTCGGGTCTGGAATCTCGTTGTCGAAGATGGCCTTGCCGATTCGGGCTTTAACGAACTCGACGGCTGTGTCTGTGCTGGAATTTGCGTGCAGAAGCGTCTTCCACGCGGTTCCGGCCAGCGACCAGAAATCGCCGTCGTGATGCTTCAAGATCTTCAGATCGACCAAGCGTTCCAGTATGATGTCGATGATCGACTCTGCTCGGGGAGCGAGCCGCTCGACCCAATATTGGGCACTGTGTTGAACCGGCTCCGCCGCAATCTCAGAGAGGATGGGGTCGAGGGCGGGGTCGTCGATTTCCGTCTGATCCAGGAAGATCAGGGATTCCATGTCAGTGTCGATACGAGGGATCAGTGAAAGCTCTGCGAGAGCGGCACCGACGACGGCGCAGTGCAGATTCCAGCCGGGTACTTGGTGGAAGTAGCCGGTCTCCTCGTTGAGGAGCATCAGGATGAACTCTTCCGGCAGGCTCAACATCCGGAGATTGCGCTTCTCAGCGGAAAAGAGCCGTGTAGCAGCGGCGGCTCTCATCGTCTCAGCTCTGGATTGCCGGGAGGTCGGGCCACCCTCAGAAGAATCCATGGGATCGGTATCCTCTCACCGTCTCAACTTTGGTCTCTCAACGCAGCATCGCTATCTTACCATGCGGCATTCTACCTCTCAACGCAGTCTCAAAAAACCTGAGTTTGATAGTTCTGAGGATGCCCCTGACCTACTCGTGTCTATTGCTACCGCACTCTCTTGCCGTTGTACCCCGCAGCTGCTCCCAGGGACTAGTCAGAGGGTTTATGAGCGAGGAAGCAGTAGAGTGGCGTGAAGACGCCCGCCTTGCCACCCGTGACGTAGGCATCTGCGGTGCGGTCCAAGAGTCGGATGACTTCAGTGGAACCCTTCGGGAACAGCCGCAGCATTTCGGCCAGCTTCGATCCAGTGATGATCGCTCTGCGGCCCCACGGAAGCCTGCGTAAGGCGTTCCCAAGCGTTCCATGACGGCTCTCCATAGGTTGATACCACGGTGTGGACGGTCCTTCCTGGATGTCTCGGTCCATCCCTTCTAGAACGTGAAATCCTGCCGCTTCGAGCGCGTGGTTCACTTCTCCGAACGTGGCGATGTCCCTCAGAGCGATGCCGCGCATGAGATCCTGCTTGATGGCCTGGTGTCGGTTGTCCTTCGGATCGAACTCGTCAGTCAGACACATCTCCTGGCCCCAGAAAAGGGCTCCGGGTTTCAGCACGCGGAATATCTCCGCGAATGCTTGTTGTTTGTCAGGGGCGTGACATGTTGACTCTATTGCATAGCCTCGGTCGAACGTGCCATCTGCGATGGTGCTCATATTCATGAAGCTGCACGCCTCGTAATCGATCATGTGGTCGAGCCCCGCCTCGGTGTTCAACCTTTTCGCCTTGTCCAACTGGATTCTGCTGTTGTTGATTCCAGTAACCCGGACATCGGCCTCACGGGTCACGCGCCGCATCGGGCCTCCGATTCCACAGCCAACGTCGATCACCGTCATACCCGGTTGCATCTCCAGTTTGGAGATCATCAACCGCTGATGTCGGATTTTGGATTCCTCTAAACTCTCATGGGGCACCAGGGGAGCGAAGTGCAGGGACTCTCCCCAACCCCATACCATGAACCCGCTGCACAGATCATAGTACTCCTGCGCCGTCTCGGTGTGGTCGTACTCGCTCGCTGCGCCATCGGTTCCTCGGCGTCCCTCTTCACCATGTTGGGTGGTACTGGCTTCAGTGGTGTCGGGGGTGGATGATCCCCTGCGCTCCCGGTCCATCCAGAGCTCGAAATGCCGCACACGACGTGCGACGTCCGATCCCCGGTACGTGTCACGCAGCTCTCTCGACAGTCTACCGAATTGCATTCTCGGGCCACTTCCCAATGTTGGTGCGGAACGACTTGAGGTGCTGTCCTCCCGACTTGAATATCCTCGCTGGCTTGAATATCCTCGCGACAGTGTTGAACAAAGAAACATCCATGATGACTTGACTATACTGTCCTGGTCCGTTGATTCCGCTCATGACGGGCATATCCGGAGTACAGTGAGGCCACTTCCCATTCGCTGAACCACAAGCCAAACTGGGCCACCGGCTCATGGTGTGATAACCGTGAACGTTGTATCCGGGTTGAGGGGGTGGTGGGGGGAGCTCTCGAGTGCGAGGATGTGGGTTAGAAAACAATCCACTATCGGCAAGGAGGACTCATGGTGAATACTATCGTACGACAGCACTCGAACGCGGTTCTGACGCCTATAGCGCGGCGCAAAATGGCTGATTTGATGCTCGAACACGCTTGGAGTGTGAGAGCAACAGCTGAACGGTTCCAGGTCAGCGTCAAAACAGCCCCTGAGTGGTGTGACCGGTATATCTGTGAAGGCAGCAGTGGCCTTTTGGATCGTTCCAGCCGCTCGAGAACATCACCCATGAGCACTCCAGCAGCTAAACAGGCTGAAGTGACCGGGACTACGCTGGCATCGCCGCAGGGGTGCGGCGTGGATCGGACACGAAATAGGTTGAGCAGCTTCTACTGTGCAGATTCTCAACAACGCTGGTCTGGGGCGTCTCAGACGCGCCGGTTGTGCCACCCGGACACCCCCCCTCAAGACGTTATGTACGCGACCACCCGAGCGAGCTCGTTCATGTAGACGTCGAAAAACTGGTTTCTATCTCAGATGGTGGGGGCTGAATAATCCACGGACGCCCCAACACAGGCTCCCGACAGCGTGTCGGATACGTGTACACTCCATAGTGCTGTCGATGATCACAGCCGGGTCGCGTACTCGCAGGATCCTCGCAGATGAAACAAGCCACACAACAGCAGGATTCTACAAACGAGCCCGCGCCTGGTTCGTGAAACGTGGTGTGACCGTCGAGCGGGTACTCAACGATAACGGTGGCTGCTACCGCAGCAGCCAGTGGTGTGAAGCCATGCGAACCACCAATACCCACCACAAGCGTACCCGGCCTTATCGTCCTCAAACCAACGGCAAAGTCGAACATTTCCACCGGACTTTCAACCGCTGCCGCATTCTGCATAGTGCGTTTCACACTTTTCGCCTGGCCAATTCATAATGGACACGGAAGAAATCAGTTCAAAAAGTATGAAAAAATGCGAAAAAATGCTTGAAACAGCCGAAAGTATGTCGAGTATTGTCATACCCCTCTGTAATAATCTACTTATGCTAATGAAAACAGCTTCTCGTATCAAAACCGCGGTCAAAGACATGCTCGCGGTGCTTGATAGTAGCACGGTGTCTGCCGCGGAGTTGCGTGATGCTCTAGCAGAGATGAAAGCAGTACCGGCTTTGGTTTCAGCGTTTCAAGTTTGTGCTGCTGAAATGATCGCTGAACACGAAGGCCACGGAGATGACGGTGCCGCGGTTTTAGCTGTCGGTGCAGGACTGTCGAACCAGGATGCGCGCAGGCAAGTCAAAACAGCTAAAACCCTCAAACGCATGCCCAAGGTTCGTGATGCTATCCAAGAAGGCCGTATACCTGTTGCCAACGTCAGGCAACTTGTGGGAGCCGCCGGTAAGACCAGTAGACAAGACGTCGATTCAGACAACGAACTACTAGCTAAGGCTGAGTCTTTACAGCCTGAACAGTTCAGCAGAGAAGCCCGCCGGTGGATTGTTGAACAGCAAAACGACCATGGTGAAGCCGACTATAAACGTCAACGCGCCAAGCGTTACGTGAAAGTCTGGGACGGAGCAGACGGTATGGTGCACCTGCACGGCCTGTTCGATTCTGTGACCGGCCGTCGTATCGGTAACCGTTTACGCAACACTGCCCGCCACCTCTACAACACCGGCAAGAAAAATACCAACAGTAACAGTGATCGGCGTAACAGCGGTGTCCACAACGGTAACAGCAGCTGGCACATTGGTAGCACTCGCAACAGTACTGAGCATAACGGTAGTATTCGCAACGATGATCTGCGTACGTTTGATCAGTGTATGGCCGACGCTCTTGACAATCTCACCACCAACACCACAAACTCCAGCACAGTTCAACTGTTCGGCGGTGGCCAACCGTTCGTTGGTGCTGCTGCCACAAACCCAGTTGATGCAACAAACCCCAACACCACAAACTCCAGCACAGTTCAACTGTTCGGTGGTGCAGGTAACCCAGTATCAGGTTCCAGCACTGGCCACCTGTTCGGCGGTGCCGTTACCAAAAACCCCAGTGGTACGGCGGGTTCTGTGGCTGTTGATTGTGTGGCGGGTAGGCCTTTTGCCGATATTGCTGTTGTCGCTCACGTGGATGACCGCACCGGTGGGCTCGTTGCTGAGATAGC
This sequence comes from Acidimicrobiaceae bacterium, assembly GCA_028820455.1. GTDB lineage: Bacteria > Actinomycetota > Acidimicrobiia > Acidimicrobiales > Aldehydirespiratoraceae > JAAXHB01. The sequence continues at coordinate 15,267 of JAPPJC010000045.1, read as the reverse complement.
AGGCGGTGACCCGCTGCCGCCATCAGTACTGGACGAATTAGCCTGCAACGCTTCCATTGTTGGGATGCTTTACAACACGAAAGGCATCCCACTGTGGCAGGGTTACACGAAACGTACTGCTACAGCGGGACAGCTCAAAGCTCTGATAGCTCGCTATGGTGGATGTTTCGCATGTGGTGCTAATCCGGCTATGTGCCAAGCCCACCATATTAAGCCCTGGTCAAAAGGTGGACCCACCAACATTGACAACATGGTGCTCGTGTGTTGGCAATGTCACCAGAAAATCCACCGCCACAACTGGCAGATCATCACCCACAACGGACAACACACACTCCACCCATCCAACCATACATTTCGACAACCGAACATCACGAGAACCCACCTACCTGTCCAACCCGGCACCACACGAACACACCACCCATATACCCAACCTGTCATCACTTGCGAACCCCAAGACCGCTATACCCCAGCCAAAACAGCTACACTTCGTGTGACTACCGGCCGTGCCACCGACTTCTCACGCTGAAATGTTTCAAGAAGCTGACCGACCAGGGTTGCGTCGTGGGTTAACGTGAACGTGCCGGAGTCCAGTAGATGTGCAGCGAGCCCAGGATCGACCAGGTGCACTTTTGGGAAGCGAGTAGCCGGTAGAGCCGCTTGTTGTGCCACGTCGGCGCACACGATGATCGATAGGTCCTCCAGCAGCCGTAGATGCGTGTCGGCAGTGACATTGGTGACGCCCACGTCACGGGCGGTGGCCTGCTTGTTGAGTTCTTGGTCGGTGCGTGTCGCGCATGACAGCAGCACTGCACGTATCTTGTGAGGCCTGGGATTGCCTTTGGTGATCTGGGGTGCATGCAATTCCACGAGCTGTTCCACGTAGACATCGAACCAGCGGGAACGGCTGCGAGCTGTTAAGTCCAGCGCATAGGGGAAACGTCCAGCGACGATTCGTTCAAGATAGTCCACTCTAGTGAGATCGGAATCGTCACCGGCGGGTGGATCGGTTGCGAATAGAGTATCGACGGAGTTGTAGGCGTTGTTGTGTTCGATCTCTTCCTGGGTCAGCCCCGACTTCCGCACTCGCGTCAACCGGCCTGTGTCGGGCCATGTCGTTTCCTGGCGGGCGGCTGCACCGAACCTGTGAGAATGAAACGGCCTCGGGTGCGTGCTGTGTCGGTGTCCACTGCTCGTTTCACCGTACCGATGACCTCCGGTGCTTCCTGCCATTCCTTGATCACGATTGTGCCTGTAGAGGCGGCAAGGATTCCGTCGGGGTCTTCTTGTGCTGCTTATGCCGACCTGGGAATCGACAGGTCGATCACAGTGTCAGCGAAACGGCCCGCCGAAGTCGACTTACCGCTGCCTCGCGCTCCCACTACCAGCAACGCTGGAAACTCTGGTAGCAATTCCCTCTCAATCAGACGTTCGAGAATCCTCGGATAATGAACTGTCACGGTTCTCAGTCTCGCTTCCGAACCGTGTCACGATTGTCGTCTGAAGCAGTATATGGGCTTTCACGGTTCTCAGCCTAGTTTTTCCCAAGCTTGTTTATGCCATTTTTCGCAGTTGTTTTATGCAATTTGCGTCTTGTTGACTATGCGATTTGCATCTCATTGTCTGTATGAGGTCACAGACAGGTTGCGTATTCCTGCACGTCCACGTTTGAAAGTGTTGCTGGGCTAGTGTGATCGTGTTCGCGTTTTCCTAGTAGTGCGCTGGGGCCTCAGACGATGGCGGGTGAGGGCTATCTGCTAGTGTGGTCGTGTTCGCGTTTTCCTAGTAGTGTCTTTGGATTTCTGATGCGTAGTGAAGTCCGAGGTCTGAGCCATTGTTGTCAAGCCATTCCGAGAGTTTGGTCTTCGCTGGAGCGGGTGCACTGGATTTGGATACCATCAGGTCTGCGCAGAGGCCTTTGATCTCATCCCAGGTGATGACAACGTCGTTCAGGAACAAGCCGAGGATTTCAACAGCAACGTAGGTGAGAAGTTTCGGGGCGGGTAGCACCAGACAGCGGGCACCTACTTTGCCTCGGATCAGCTTGACCATTTCCTTGTAGGTGAACACTTCAGGTCCGACGGCGTCGATCTCGGTGTTCTGGTTATCGCTGGCGGCTTCCACTGCCAGTTGTGCCAGGTCTTCAACGAACACCGGCTGTACGAGACAGCGGCCCGACCCGGGCATCAGCACGAGCGGGAATTTGCGCACTGTCCATGCGATGTTGTTCAGTAAGATGTCTTTCGTGCTGTACAGGACTGTGGGTCGTAGTATGGCGTAGGAGAGGCCGGAGCGGCGGAGAGCTTCCTCCGTATATGCTTTACCGCGAAAATAAGGTAGTGAGGATTCAAGATCGGGGTTGGTGATACTGATATGCACAACACGACGCACTCCAGCAGCTTTAGCCGCTTTGAACATGGTGATTGTGTTCTTCACGGCTCGTTGGTAGGTGAGGTTGCCGCGGTTGAATCGGATCCAGTAAGTATTGAACAGCGTGTCCGTTCCAGTGAGGGCCTGCTCCAGCAAGTCGGGATGCTCAAAGTTGAACTGCTGGGTTTTCACTCGCTTTCCGAAAGGATTGTGCCGATCAGGATGACCAGTGATGGATTGTACCTTGTTTCCCTGTTCGAGAAGCAGCTCTGTGATATACCGCCCGGTGTATCCAGTGGCTCCGGTGACGGTATGCGTTACGTCTTCAACCATAGTATCCTTCTCAACTTGTTAACTGTCCTGTCGCTAGGCTACCAGACGCGTTGTGTACTGCTGCGATTCTGATGAGCTTGCGGTACCGATTCCACCACTACCGACTAGTTGTCATACACCCTGTCCTCAACAACCCTCTGTCCACCCAGAAACATCATCCATGGTTATCACTACCTCCTGGTCTAGTGGTTGCCCGCTACATCAGGTGAATATTACGTCGAGATGGGCATTTGCGCGTACCTTCGGGTGGGGTGTCGCCGCTAGGCTGGCAGGCCCGGTGAATATTACGTCGAGATGGGCATTTGCGCGTACTGACATACGAATGCAGCAAGTATGCTGGGACTGCTTGTTAGCGGAAGTGATTTTGTAGAGATAAGTTGCAAGATATTAGTTGGGAGTGTTATTGGTAATGGTGACTGCTGTACAGACGACTGATTTGTGTAAAAGCTTCGGTATGACAAAAGCCCTCGTCGGTGTTGATCTAGCCATTGAAGAGGGGACGGTGTTGGGTTTGCTTGGGCCTAACGGTGCTGGCAAAACCACGATTGTGCGTATTCTTGCTACCTTACTGCTACCTGACTCCGGTCAGGCTGTTGTGGGTGGCGTAGATGTGGTAGCCGAACCCCATCGGGTGCGCGCACGAATAGGCTTAACAGGGCAAGAAACAGCTGTTGATCATAATCTCACAGGTCGTGAAAATCTGCAATACATAGGACAGCTATGCCACTTGGAAAGAAAGGAAGCCCGTCGTAGAACCGACAAACTGCTAGAACAGTTTGACCTGACTGAAGCTGGAGATCGTGCTGTCAAAACCTATTCAGGAGGAATGCGTCGGCGGCTTGACATTGCTATGAGCCTGATAGCAGAGCCCGCTGTGGTTTTTTTGGACGAACCGACCGTGGGTCTCGACCCTCGTGGTCGTTTGGCTATGTGGGATTTTATTGCAGAGCTGACCAGCGGTGGAACTACAATTCTACTCACGACACAATATTTGGAAGAAGCCGACAAACTAGCTGATCGCATTGTGGTGATGGGTTACGGGTCAGTCATAACCGAAGGCACTCCAAATGAACTCAAGCAGCGTATGGGTGCTAAACGCATAGAAGTCGAGTTGTATGATAAGGCAGATGCCTCAACTGTGATTGATGCTCTTACTCCGTTCAGCATACCGGGATTGTTGGTGCAACATCATGACCGGACGGTTACAGTGCCTGTAGAGGAAGGAGCGCGGTTGCTACCCCAGATGGTGCGTGCTATAGACGCGGCTGATGTGAGTTTACGTGACGTAGGCGTCAGGCAGTCTACGTTAGACGACGTGTTCCTTATCCTCACCGACCAGGAAGTCGAAAAATCACCAGGAATCGAATCTTAGCCAGGAACCGAATCTTAGTATTGCCTAACATTGACTGTAGCAGCATGCTATGGCATGTAGTAAGATGTTATAGGGCAGCTGAGCAAGTCAAGCAGCTGATATTGCTGATGACAAGGGTAAAGTTTTAAACTAAATTATTAGCAACCGTGAGCTAGGTTTGTGTGTGATGAACAGAAATCCAACTGAAAAAAAGACAGACACGGAGAATACCTGCAGCAGCACAACTGCTGATGCTGCATCTACTGCTGTCGCCGTGAATGCAAAAACAAATAGGTGTCGGGATGTGCCTCATGGGCCTCTTTGGATTCTGCGTGACTCATGGACTGAAGCTTTGAGACATTTGCGTATTTTGCCTAGAACCGTGGATTTGATGATTTTTGCTATTTTTCAGCCTGTAATGTTTGTTGTGCTGTTTGTATATGTGTTCGGCAATTCAATTACTGTGCCAGAGTTTGATTACAAACAGTATCTTCTGCCAGGTATTTTCGCTCAAACCATAGTGTTCGGATCGAGTTTCACCGGTGCTGGTATCGCTCAGGATATGGCACAAGGTCTGGTACAACGGTTAAGATCTTTACCGATGAGTCAGTCAGCTGTGTTGATTGGACGCACTATTTCAGACTTGATACGCAATTCGGTGACTTTTGTTGTGATGCTGCTAGTTGGATTTGCAGTGGGGTTTCGTTTTAACGGCTCAATCGGCGACACCTTAGTAGCTTGTGGATTGCTGCTAGGGTTCGGATATGCTTTCAGCTGGATTCAAGCTTTAATAGGATTATCAGTTAGTTCGGTGGAAACAGTTCAGTCAGCTGGGTTTATGTGGATGTTTCCAGTGACTTTCGTGTCATCCGCTTTTGTTGATACGCAAACTCTGGCAGGGCCGTTGCATTGGTTTGCCGACATTAACCCCTTTACTATTGTGACTAATGCTGGACGCGCACTGTTCAATGGACAGTCACCAGGAAATGATTTGTGGTTTAGCTTGATATGGGCAGTGGCGATTATTCTAGTGTTTTGCTTCCTGTCGGTTTACCGGTTCTCCCGCTTCAACCGGTGAAAAAGCTCGACTAGTATTTAGATAACCCCCGTAGCTCAGAGGATAGAGCAACGGCCTCCGGAGCCGTGTGCGCAGGTTCGAATCCTGCCGGGGGTGCGAGCGACAGTACCCGACAACTCCAGCGACTGGGAGTCATGAGTGTGTGCGCAGATTCGAATCCTGCCGGGGTGGGTGAGCAGCATAAGCACTCTGCCACATAGGTGTTGGCCATAGTCGCTTTCTCTACTATGTAGGTGTTCTGGCAAGATCTGAAGCGTCTCATATAACGTAAAATCGGTGATGCCGCTCTCCTCACCATTAGGTGTTCTGGCAAGATCTGAAGCGTCTCATATAACGTAAAATCGGTGATGCCGCTCTCCTCACCATTAGGTGTTCTGGCAAAATATATATAATAGCATTATTTAATATCTAAATACATGTAAAGCATTTTATTTGATGCTAAGATTGTTAGAGTAAGTTCGCTAGTTGAAGCTTGGCTTTGAAGCTTGACTTATGAGGAAATGGGTTTGATTATGTGGCCATATGCAGGACTACCCCTAGTAATTGGCGCAAGACATAGCGGAAGATACCGCACATGACATCACAAGAAATGCCGTTGTCGGCTTCTTCTGTTGCAGCAAAGACAGCAACACCGTCTGCCCCTGCATCGGGGTTGTCTTCGTCTGAAGTGCCTGCGGAGTCGACGGCGCAGGGGGTTGATGAGGGTGTTTGTGTTGCATCGGGGTTGTCTTCGTCTGAAGTGTCTGCGGCCATTTTGCATCCCAACACCTCAAAATCTCGCTTACTCACCCCAACTGAGATCGCAGATCGGCTTGGAGTGTCTGTGCCAGCAGTAATCGTTGGTGCAGCATGCTTGCTGGCGTCGTTGTTAGGCGGCTGGTGGGCTCTACGTTCGCCGACGGTCAGTAATGCTGAGCTCATATTACCTGAAGTTGGTTCTATCTCCGCTTATTTATCTGAGAACACATTTTCTGATAGCTCTAGTTCTGATACTGTTAGCCTCGATAGTATTGCTTCTGCTGATCGGTCCGATGTGATTTTGGTTCATGTGGCTGGCGAGGTTGTTTATCCTGGAGTGCATGAACTGCTTCCCGATAGTCGGGTTGTAGACGCAGTAGAAGCTGCTGGAGGACTAACCGACACTGCTGATGTAAACCTTTTGAATTTAGCTGAACCGCTTATTGATGGGATTCGTTTATGGATTCCTGAAGTCGGTGAAACGAACAGCCCTGAAGTTGTTTCTGTGACAGCCGGTGTTGATACTGGCAGATCCAGCGCAAACGTTTCAGGGGTAGAAGGATCACAAAAACCTAAAATAAACATAAATACAGCAGATGCTGTAACTTTACAGCTATTACCTGGGATTGGGCCTTCATTGGCTGATGCCATTGTTGACCATCGCACGCATGTCGGCCGGTTCATTCGTGTTGAAGATTTAGAAGCGGTGCCTGGAATCGGTCTCGCCAAAATGGAGAAGATACGCCCTCTAATCAACATCTAACCAGCAGCCACAGCAGTTGATGTGTGAGCAGCAGCATAAAAGGCGTGGTTTTCCGGTTTGGCTTGACCTGCTGAACAGTACGACGGCTAAGCCTTATGCAGCGATGTTTGGTGCTGCAGTTGGTGCGTGGCTGTTGCCTTCTATACCGCTTACGCTGATGTTGCTTGTTTCACTTGTTTATTTGCGGCATCCCAACACTGCTCTAACGTTCATCATTTTTGTGTTTTTAACAGGCTTTTCAGGTGGTCGAGCTGTTGATGGACTGGTTGCTGTCAGCCCTAAGACCGTTGATGGCTGGGTTACCTTGCTTGATGACCCTCGCAAGTTGTCGCCAAGCGGTGTTCGTGTGACTGTCCGTTATGAGGGTAAACGATTTGAAGCATACGCTTACGGCTTGGCAGCTGGCAGATTGCATAATGTTCTAACCGGTGAACGAATCCACATTTCAGGCGCATTGAGAGGCTCTAGCAGTGAATGGCAACGTTGGCGTCACATAGTAGGAAAAATTACTGTAGAAACGGTTAACGATAAGGCATCATCGTCTCCGTTGTTGACATTGACCAACGGAATCCGTCGTTTGTTGTCGCGTGGTGCTGAAAGCTTGTCGCGTGATGCTCGTTCTTTATTCACTGGAATGGTTTACGGAGATAATCGTCAGCAGTCCGATCGTTTGGCTGATGATTTTCAAGCTGCAGGACTTGGACATCTTCTAGTGGTGTCAGGACAGAACGTTGCCTTCGTGTTAATGTTGGCTTCGCCGTTGACTTGTCGGCTTCGGCCTGGAGCGCGGCTTGTGGTATTGCTAGCAGTTCTGAGCGTGTTCGCTACTATCACACGCTTCGAACCGTCGGTGTTGAGAGCTGTGGCTATGGCTATGGTAGCTGTGAGTAGTACTGCTTTGGGACGTCCGGATGTGGGACGAAGTTCACTTGCCTGGGCGATCGCCGGGGTTCTTGTGATTGATCCGTTTGTGTTGCGGTTGCTTGCTTTTCAGCTTTCTGTTTGCGCTACTGCTGGTATTTTGTGGATCACGCCGCTACTAGCTGAAGTTTTTCGTGGTCCTCGTCTGTTGCGTTTGGCGTTGGCTACCACTGCAGGGGCTCAAATAGCTGTTATGCCGCTGTTGATTGTAGTCTTTGACAGAGTGCCCTTAGCTTCTCTTCCCGCTAATATAGTTGCCGGGCCTGCCTCTGGGCCAGTGATGATGTGGGGGCTCACAGCCGGTTTTGTTGCCGGACTGGCAGGCGGTTGGGTTGCGTGGCTGGTGCATCAGCCTACCGAAGTTCTATTATGGTGGGTGCGTTTTGTGGCTGAAAGCGCAGCAGCGATGCCACAAGCCATGATCAACAGTGCTGGTGCGTTAGGTGTTGCGGTGGGTGTGATACTCTTGCTGGCAACACCTAAGACAGCGAAGTTCTCATGTCTGAGGCAGCTGAAGCCATTTGATCATCTTCTCAGATCTGCTGGCTTTGCTGCGATTGTGAGGCCTCTTGGCGTTGGAATGCTGCTAACCGTTTTTGCGATCAGCGTTGCTGGGGCTGTATCATCTCCACTTGGTTGGTCAGTGGTTGCCGGGGCAGCAGTGTTTCATGACAACGACAACACGATAGTTGTTCTCGATCAACCTGAACGACCACGGCATTTGCTTGAGTCATTACGCTTAGCTGGGGTGGGCGGGGTTGATCTTATTGTTGCCACCGAAGGTGACGCAGCTGATGCGTACGCTGTCCTAGCGTTAACAGAACGTTATCGGGGAGCGGTTGTGGTGGCACCACCCATGCATCGTGTGCCCAACGCTCGCACAGTGAATGTTGGAGTCAGGGTCAAGCTACTGAACGGATTGCAAGCCATCGTGGTTTCAGATGATCCACATTTGGAAATAGAACTCAGTGTTCATGGTTTTCCTGCTAAAACCAGTTTGACGGGTGGATAGTGGCTAGCGAGAAATTAGTGAGCGAGCGTAAAGACAAACTTCAGCACACAGCCTTACATGAAACCACAATTCCATACGAAACTACTAGTGAGTGTCATCTCGCTCCAAGCTAGGGATGCGGGTATCGTCCTACGGTCGTTGGTCGTCCTGCTGTTCCGCCTCCTACCACGATGTCGTCTACGTAGCCAACCACACTTTGACCTGGCGCAACCGCTCTATGGGGTTTGTTCCAGCGTACCGAGGTTCCGTCGAGGTCTATAGCGGCAAGTCCTGGTATGCCGTGTGCAGTGGTTTGCACTTCAAGCAGCCCGGTAACGGGTTCGTCTACCCAAGACCAGTCGTCTAATGGCGTTGTGCTGCAGTTTAGTTCATCCTGGTCGCCGACTAATACAGTGGTGGTGTTCGGGTCTACATCCAACACGTATAAACGGGGCGAACCTCCGGGGATCCCCAATTTTCGCCGTTGTCCTACTGCCACCATTTCTATGGATTCAACAGCCCCTACTGTAGCACCGCTAGTGTCTACCACTCGGCCAGGTCTCAAAGGAATATGATCCCCCAAAAAAGATTTCCGTCCCGACTCTTTAGTGATGAAACATACTCCTTGACTGTCAGGTTTAGCAGCGGTGAGTAGCCCTCGGGTTTCGGCATAATTACGTACTTCGGTTTTGGTCATATCCCCAACCGGGAAAAGCAGTCGCTGCAGCACCGACTCTTTGAGCATGTGCAACACGTAGGATTGATCTTTACGATCGTCGGCTCCTCTGGTTAGTCGCCAGCCTTTTGATGTGTTGACAATACGGGCGTGATGGCCAGTGGCTACAACATTGAAGCCGAGAGCGTCAGCTCGTTGCATCAGCCGGTCAAATTTTATGTGACGATTGCATTCCACACAAGGATTCGGGGTTCGAACTGCTAAATGATCGTGAATATAAGGGTTTACTACGTTATGTTCGAACTCGTCGCCAAAGTTGAACACGTGATGTTCGACACCAATTTGGTCAGCCACCCAGCGGGCGTCTTCAACATCTGACACAGAGCAACAGCCAGTGTCGCTAACACCGCCCCAAAGTTTCATTGTAACACCCTCAACATGATAACCGGCTTCTAGCAGGACGGCAGCTGCTACCGATGAGTCCACCCCCCCGGACATTGCTACGAGCACTTTAGGTTTCATTGCTGTTCACCTTCTACGGATGCTACTTCTACGGATGTTCACTGATTACTACAGATATGGGGTCGTAAGATATAGGACCGTAATTTTAGCCACATTAGCAGGCACTAGCCACCATTGTAATGATCAAGATGTTTCACGGAATCAACGATCACATCAACAGCGCGTTCCACTTCAGAGCTGGTAGTGGCACTCCCTAAGGATAGTCGTAGTGAGCCTCTTGCTGTTTCATCAGGAATACCCATAGCAGCTAAGACGTGGGAAGGGCTTTGAGCTCCACTTGAACACGATGAGGCTGCAGAAGCTTGTATTCCTGCTGTATCGAGCAAGAAAATCAAAGCTTCATTTTGGACGCCTTCAATGCAGACATTGGCAATACCAGCTGCTATGTGACTCCTATCGTCTTTAGCGTACTCGTTGTATGGAGAATTATCACCGCCACCAGTACCGGTAGCGGAAACGATTACCCTATCACCTAGACGCTCTGTGAGGCTGTCGAAGATCAGATCCCGCAGTTTTGTGGTTCGTTCTATGCTTTCAGTGCGTTGGTCTACGGTTTCTTTTATGGCTGCTGCAAAGGCTACTGCGGAAGCCACATCAGGGGTTCCTGCTCTTCGTCCTCGTTGTTGTCCTCCACCGATGATCAACGGTTCAAGTTCTATTCCGTCGCGCACGACTAGAGCCCCAATTCCAACGGGCCCACCTATTTTGTGTGCTGCAACTGAAATCAGGTCGTAATCGGCTGCTGCGGTTGTCGTGTCTATCCAATTTACTGCTTGCACAGCGTCGGTGTGAAGCAAAGCCTTTGGGGCGAACTTGCGGACAATGTTTGCTACTTTCGGCAGTGGCGTGATCGTGCCCACTTCGTTGTTTACAGCTATAACCGAAACTAAGGCGATATCTTGTTTATGGCAGCGTACCTTGTTGGTTAAATCTTCGAAATCAACAATGCCGCGACTGTCGACCCCTACGATTACTCCTTCGGATAATCGCACTGGGTTGAGTACCGCATTATGGTCGGCAGCGGTGGTTGCTGGGACTCTTTCAGGGTTGCAGCTTCGCAACGTTCCTTGGATTGCAGCGTTGTTGGCTTCGCTGCCGCCGGATGTGAAGACAATCTCATCGGGAGTGGTTCCCAGCGTTTCAGCTACTTGAAATCGGGCACTATCCAACGCCTTACGCGCATGCCGGGCAGCGAGATGCGATCCTGTGGGGTTAGCGTGATGTTTTATGGCAGTAGCAGCCCAAAGTTCAGCAATGCCAGGCAATAAAGGCGCAGAAGCAGCATGATCAAGGTATATCGAAGTCGTATCCGACATAACTCAATTGTACGTTTACGAGTACCCAGTATTACAGGTAGGAACCTGTGGAATGCCAAAAGGAACGCCACTTGCTTGTCATGAGAAAAGGCTGTTTGAGAAAAGACCGCTCGGAGGGGGAGCTGGACTAGTAGTAGTAGACTAGTAGTAGTAGATGCCTTGACCTGGTTTTCTGCCCATGTTGGCTTCGGGGGCGGTGCGGTGGGATAACACTGGTGGCGAGTAGAAAGTTTCCCCATGCATGGCGCGCGAATTGTCGGCGACAAATAAGCACTCATCTAAAGAGTCGGATATCATCACCGTAGACATCATCCCCAATAATTATACCACGATTAGAACTTGAAGACAACTTTCGACATGTTGTTATGTAAAGTTAGGATGGTGGGTCTGATAGATGACAAGTGTGATGACCAGCGGAACATTGATAGGGGCTGCTGAATCCCCTTGGAAGGGGTGAGTCTATTAAGTGTTGATAGATAAGTGTCTATAATAAGTGTTGATAATGCGAAAGCGGTGAGAACGTTGATGCGCAAAGAGTTAACCTGCTTTCATGTTGCCTCATAGAATACTGGTTGGGTATGATCATTGCATGACTTTACATTGGACCTGCACCGGTATAGAAGTTCACAAGCTAGTGGTAGGACCTTTAGATAACAATGTCTTTTTTGTGAGATGCACACAAGCTGATGAAGCTGTTTTGATCGATGCAGCCAATGATCCTAACCGTCTGCTTGATTTGTGTCGTGCTTTTAATGTTAAGGCTGTGATACAAACACACGGACATTCGGATCACATTCAAGCTATTCCAGCGTTACGAGAAGCAGGTTATAAGATAGGAATACATGCTGGAGACGCTGCCATGCTCAAGGAGTACGACTACCTTTTAGAGGATGACATCGTCATCAGAATAGGCGAACTGCGACTGAGAACTATTCACACCCCAGGACACACTCCTGGTTCGATGTCATTTCATCTCGAAGACACTCCACTGCTATTTGCTGGTGATACACTTTTCCCAGGTGGGCCGGGGGCCACGAAATTTGAGTATAGCGATTTCAAAACGATAATAAAATCCATTGAGGATCGTTTATTTCGTGTTTTTGGCCTATCAACAATTGTTTTGCCAGGTCACGGGGATGATACTACGATAGGAGCGGAAGCCCCTCATCTTGAGGAGTGGATTGCTAGGGGCTGGTGAATGGTGGCCGGTCCAACCCAAGTTGTTGGCTGGCTGCCAACTGAACATATTGCTAGGGGTTGGCAAGGATAATATATTGCAAGAGTTGTTGAGCAGCAAGTTTGCTTAAGCAACTGCCTCGCTAGTGTTGGATTCTTCATCAAAGGGGAGTGAGGTAACAGGTGGTGCGCCTTCATCTACAGCTTCACTTTCAGCAAGCTCACCGGCGATTTCTGGTAGTTCGTCAAAGGGGAGTGAGGTCTCGGAGAATGAGGTTTCGAGCTTTTCAATTAACTCAATTATCCCTTTGAGATATTCCATTTGTTCGAGATACCCATTTGTGTCTTCGCCGGGATCTTCAAGGCCCTCTAACTCCATCAGCATGTCGGGTGTCACAGACCTCAACTCTTCAAGCGCCAATGATCTCAGCATGCTGTTCAGCAGTTCGTCTAGTAGCATTGGGTTGGAGTAGAAGTCGATTCCTGGTTCTATCGTTCCTTCAGGTCCTATGCCCATTTCTCCGTTCCAGGCCGTTCCAGGCCCGATCAGGCCCGACAGTATCATCCCTAGTAGCATTGGGTTGGAGTAGAAGTCGATTCCTGGTTCTATCGTTCCTTCAGG
>JAPPJC010000045.1:0-2313 GCA_028820455.1 Acidimicrobiaceae bacterium | reverse complement strand
TCCTATGCCCATTTCTCCGTTCCAGGCCCCATTAGCTCCGACAGCACCAGCCCCTCGCCTACCTTGTCTCGGTGTTAGAAGGCCATTGCACTCTTTTTGCTTCATTTGCGGCGTCATGCGCTTGAAATCTCGCCGGAAACCGCGTTTTTGGTGCCAGCCGCGCTTTTTACCGTCCATTTTTGAACCGAACTTTGATTTAGCGTTCTCTTCTTTTTGGTGCCAGCCGCGCTTTTTACCGTCCATTTTTGAACCGAACTTTGATTTAGCGTTCTCTTCTTTTTGGTGCCAGCCGCGCTTTTTACCGTCCATTTCTGGGCTGATATTTGTTTTTGGTATGTCAACTGACATTCTGCTGGAATGTTGTTCGTTGTCGTTGTCATTTAAAGTTGTTACAACCAAAACCACTGCTAAAGCAATAAAACCCAATACCCCAGTAACTGAAAGTGTCGATTTAACTATTGCGCGAGATGTCAAAGATGCCTTACTTCTATCTTGACTGCGTGGTTTCGCAGCAGCTGTGTCTCCAGGTTCGGTTTGTTTATTGGAATCAAAAGCGGTTTCGTTTGACTCAGAAATGTCTGATCCTTCGTCTCGTTTCTCAGAGTTCATTTAAAACGCCTCTTTCTTTGCTTGTTCTAGTAAGAAGCAAACACTTTTTCTTACTAGTTCTTACTAGCTGTGGCTATTTTTGTTTTGTTCAGCTGGTGCTGGTTGTTTCAGCATCAAAATACGCCATTGATCCCATTTTAAAGTATTCAACACAAGAACACAACACCTATATTAAAATTATTACACTTCTGTAGCTAATAATGTCATATTAACATTAAAAATGAAACAAAACGTTTTTTTAATAAAACGCTTTTAGGTTTTGGCTAGCAAATCCTGACATACTAAAATGAGCCCGTCGAGGTGTAGCGGGCCCGTACCCTAGTTTTGGTTAGCAAATCCTGACATACTAAAATAAATAAAGCACATTACCCCAACGACTGAGGCGCGTACAGTTCGTTAGGTTACTCTGGCAGTGTCAGCATATCAAATTGAAGTACACGCTAGACTAGAGCACATTAACAACAAGGCTTTGCCTAGTTTGTTAAGGTGCTTTGTTTGTTGAGGTGCTTTGTTTGTTAAGGTTTTTTAATATGTATTTGCTGAAAGTATAGTTAAGTATCGTCAGTGCCTATTAGATTCAATGTGCGTAGATTCAGCTTGTGGCTTTATGGTGTAGCTTCATATTATGATGAACTCTGAAATAGTGGCTAGACATCCTGGCCGTAAGATTGCTTTGGAACTTGTGCGGGTAACTGAAGCTGCTTCTAGAGCGGCTTCTCGTTGGATGGGGCGAGGAGATAAAGACGGTGCTGATGCTTCTGCTGTCAATGCCATGCGCAAAGTGTTGAGTACTATATCGATGGATGGCACAGTTGTGATCGGTGAAGGTGAAAAAGACGATGCACCGATGCTATACAACGGTGAAAGGGTAGGCAACAAATGCTTGCCACTCACCGATGTGGCAGTAGATCCTATTGATGGCACTACGCTGACATCTTTGGGCCGTAGTAACGCTTTGTCTGTGATTGCTGTAGCTGAGCGTGACACTATGTTTGATCCCGGCCCATGTGTTTACATGGAGAAAATTGCAGTCGGGCCAGCGGCAGCAGGTGTGGTAGATATCAACAACACCCCTTCTGAGAACCTCGCTGCTGTTGCGGAAGTAAAAGGTGAATCGGTACATGAGGTTACTGCTGTGATCCTTGATAGAGATCGTCATGAAGATGTTATTCAAGAAGTTCGAGAAGCAGGAGCCAGAATACGTTTGATACCTGATGGGGATATAAGCGGTGCTATCTCCACGGCGTGGCCTGACACCGGTGCGGACATTCTATTCGGCATTGGAGGTTCGCCAGAGGCTATCATCACAGCAGCTGCTTTTAAATGTTTGGGAGGAATGTTCCAAGGCCGATTATGGCCTCGCAACGAATTAGAGCGTGCTGAGGCTTTAGAAGCGGGTTATGATCTTGACAAAGTGTACGATCAAGATAGCCTGATACGCACCAATAATTGTTTTTTTGCTGCTACTGGTATAACCGACGGCGATTTGCTTAGAGGCGTTCGTTATGAAGATCACTATTGTCGCACACAGTCGCTGGTGATGCGCAGCTTTTCAGGAACAGTGCGATTTGTTGAAGGATATCATCGTCTTACAGAGCCAAAGGTTGCTTGACCAAAGGTTGTTTGACTGAACAAGTTCTTGAGCAAATGCGGCTCTTCGGAAATGGGCGGGCACTAGAGGGTGTGGTGTGTGAATGTGGTGGG
>JAPPJC010000043.1 GCA_028820455.1 Acidimicrobiaceae bacterium | reverse complement strand
CTGACTTGCATACCACGACCAGTTCCTCGTAGCCGAATCACCCGTCGAAGAAACCGATCGCGACTCGGCTCACCTGCTCCGACAAAAATCTATCATACTGGATCTGTAAAATCCTATACACTAACACGCATGGGTTGGTTGTGGCCAGGAATATGATTGGTAAACATCTTACTTATAAGCAGCTGGTGGCTTAAACACACATTGTCTTCATTGTTTAGGAATTGTCTAACTGTGTGTTTCGCATGGGTTGTATTCGATGATGGATGCGGGGTGGCCCATTTGAGTGCGCTGTGGGTCCTGTGGTGATTGTAGTAGTGTAGGAAGCCTTTGTGGGTTGTTGTGCGTTGTTTTTGTGAGGCTTGGTGCCGCGTGTAGGCCATTCTTCGGGTAGAGTCCGGTGTAGACGTTCGATTTCGCTGTTGGCTTGTGGACGATAAGGGCGGATACGCTTATGGTGGGTGCCGTTTAATGTGATGTGATCTTGTGCTGGTACCCAGGGTGGATCCGCACAAGGTCGCCGTGCAACCGATTAATCTGACGGTATAGTGGTATAGCCTGTTCACGGCGGTCCCGTCGTAGTATGGAACCCGGGAGGAAATCGTGGAGCGGTTGTGTGCGATGGTGCGTGTCCCAAACGAATCCGTATGAACAGGAGCCGTCCACGACACCGTCAGAGAGTCCGTGCACAACCCCTTACAGTACCCCTATCAATCATGCCTACGGGACTTGCGTCAACACCGACAGGAGCCGGAGAGCGTCGACGATGCTCGTGCCATGATATTCCCCGATGGGCAGCAGATGCCTGCGATCACCAGTCACCAGGTAGTCGGCATTGACAGCCGACGCGCACTCCAACACCCGGTTATCGGGATGACCGCCCTCAATCACTTCTTCCAGGCTTGGGGGATCGATAACGATAGCGGTGTTCTCCAGAGTCCTCACCGCCTGGATCGTGTGTTCCTCCTCCCAACCGAACTTGCGTTTCAACACTCCGGCCACCTCTTCCAGAATAAAGAGCGAGAGGAAGAACTCAAATCGCCCCCCGCAAGGCTAGCTCCAACACCAACCTTTCGTTGCCGGGGAAATTCAGAGCCGAGATGATCACGTTGGTGTCCATGACCACCTTCATGCCTCAGACTGGCTAACCTCGGCTCGATATTCTTCCAGCAATCCGGTCACATCCTCTGCACCGATGCCCTGTTCTCCGGCTCGCTCTTCCCCGTACTGGAACAACTGCCACCACTCACACTCTTCAATGTACCGCAGCACCGCCCTCCGCAGGAACTCGCTTTCGGAGTGTCCCTGTTGCCGCATTACTTCGTGCACCCGCTCCACCATTTCTGGTGACAATGAAAAGGTGATGGTACTGTTTGTTCTCGGCATGGTCATTCCTTGTCATCCAATTCTACTGGTCATCCAGCTTTTACTGCAATACCGATCTTACAATATATAGTAAGCCACACCCAAGAATTCCTGCAACACGTACAACTGAATCTCTGATACCCATCAACGACCGTCAACCGGAAGCACTACGAATACTTCAACTATGCCTCTGTTCGCAAATTGTTACCCCACATGAACAAAAAGTCACCGAGTCAGCCCGCTGTGTTGGATACCTGCAGAATGAAATCCTTGCGTACTAGATGATTAGTTCCAAGGGGCGATGCTCGTAGCTCCGAGTCGGCAGGTTCCGAGTCGGCAGTCGCGAGTAGTTCTGCACAGGCGTGGTAGTCAGGGTCAACCTCTTCGGCTGCGACTACTGATCTCGACGGGCCAGGCTAGTCACTGCTCCAGAGTCGAGGATAAGGGTTTTCACTCGGTGGTGTTCTTCTTCAGATGCTGTTCTATTGGGCGCCACCAGGCCTCAGCTCGGGCCATCTCCTCTGACGTTGGCAGGTATTGGACTTGGGGTTGCGCTAGTGCTTAATCTCATCTACCAACAGATCCAGACTGAGTGGCTGCAAAGCTACTTCTCGCTCAGCGATCACATGTCATACAGAAGATATTGAGATCGAGTCGATACGTGTTGTTTCGTTTCGGTTCTGTATTGTTTATTGGACTCTTTTTCTGGCAGTCAGCTTGCCGATCTAGAATGACAGGTTTGGCCTCTTGTTGTTATGGATGCCATCGTGCATGCCTGTCGCGCGCTAGTTCTAATGAAATCGCCGATAGTAGTCTTCCAATAGTTGAAGGTCTTGCTTGAATGCAAGACATTGTGAGATTGTCTCTGCGGCGTTATGATTCGATAGTCCTAGTTTTCGAAGGTAAACATGACGCAAAATCCAATGTAATCCTATGGCAGCGGCATGGTAGTGAAACGTTATCTCTTTATTCTGCACTGGTACACCATGCGCTATTTTCGAACGTAAGCCAACGATTGAATCAAAAAACTTCGGCCAAGCCTCTGATATTTTTAATTTAGTGTCTGTAGCATGTTTTAATACATCATGAAGTTGTCGTCTTAGTCCCTTCCTATTGGGGACTATACGTAATAGTTGCAGGGTTGGTGTGGATTACGACCATAGCCTGCTT
>JAPPJC010000035.1:17236-23377 GCA_028820455.1 Acidimicrobiaceae bacterium | reverse complement strand
GTTTACGGCAGCCTTCACTGCGTCATTATGTTTCGAGACTGGCGGAGGCGATCTCACTGTCAAGGTTGAGAATTGCGAAACCCGACTACTCGGGGGTCAATCGAACAGCAACGAAAACAACAGCCCCGCGTTCATGAGTAGCACGCCTATCAGACAGGCGATAGAGATCGGTAGGTTTAATCGGTTTCAACCCGATTTCCACACTCCATCTCCACCGTTTCGTGCGTTTAATGCTTATTAGCCGGGTAGCCCAGGTGATGATGATGACAACGAGCCCGAACAGCCAAAATAGCAAAAGTAGCATATCGTAGAATCGAGTCTGACTGAAGTGTCTGAATACTGAGGTTGTAGAATGTCCGATCAGGGGTGTATGCGCGGCTGCGGCTGTGACGTTCATTGCTGTCATGGCTGCTATGAACAGCGCGGTTGCTGCATGTTCGAGGGTTTTCATCATTGTCTCCTTCCGCTTGTGGTACAGGCAGTACTTCTAGGTGTTTGTACCTGGACCTCGAAAACTTGATGTTGAACCCGTACCACTCCCCCAAGTAGTACAACCCTCTTTGTGTGCGGCTGGCCCAGCATTGCCGACCGCGAACCAGTATCAATATTATACTATACAGTATACCATTGCCACAATATACCATTGCCGTGCACGATCCGGCGGGTTTCAATGGGCCTTCGCTCTTTAACCTCGGTGTATTTGGGTGGGGTGGTGCAATAATGGCAGAATCTTGATTGCACCCAGGTTAACCGTTGACTTCAACCGTTCGTTTTCGGAGAATCTATTGGCTCGAGAGATTCTTCAGAAGTTTGAAGGCCTGCCTCTACGGTGAGACGCCAACCGCACATTTCAGCCAAACGCTCATGACCTTCATCAGGGCCGCTGGCTATTAGTTCATCTTCAGCAAGTAGGCGAACACTACCTCTAGGCCTATACCAGTAACGGCCGCCTCGACGAATGGCTAGAACAGTGAAACCGGGATCGATGTTCAACCGTAATTCTGATAATGTTTCATTAGCGATCTCACAGTCAGATGCTACTGGAAGATGCACGACTACGTCATCGCTTTCACCCAACGCAACTGCTAATACGGGATGCACTTGTTCTTCTCGTTCGATTAGCCAGACCATCTGCAACGCTTGCGCGCTCAAATCTTCTGCAGCCTGAGACAAGTGCAGTAACCCTCTTAAAGCCGATGGGTCGGCCATATTACTAGCAGATCGTAATACCCATAACTCCAAACGGTCTTTCATCTCGTCTAAACGTTCCCTCAGGTGGGTTACTACTGTGGCTATTCCAGCGTCGCGCAACACCAATGCCGAATAGGCTAATCCAACAGCTACCTCCGACAGATTTTTCATTTCCACTAAAACATCTACTGCCCTGTCTAAATCAGTAACAAAGGTATCTTCAGGCATTGTCGGCGGTGACCAGCCGGGTGAGCCAGCAAGTTCACGCAGCTCCAGTAGGCCGTCCGGTGCCCCCCGTAAGAACAAAACATCATCGGGCATGATCATAGTGTCACCACCTACATCTGTGATCCAGTCTCGCCCTCGACGTACTGCCATCACACGCAATCCCATGTGTACAGGCATTTCAAAGTCTCCCAGACTACGATGGGCTAGACTGGAATCTTTCACCACCGACACGCAATGTGATACTTCCTCTGCCGCGCTGAGGTCTGCTACCAGCTGCGCGGGAATACCGAGCCGTTGTGTAACAATACGCGCGATTTTCACTGCATCATCTGCTATACGCTCAATAGCTGAAATTACTTGGAGCACTGAGGCCATCGCTTCCGCGTCTTTGGGATGTCGTGCCGCTAATATGCATACCGCTCGCATATCCTGCACGAGATAGCTCATGCGCTCTTCTAGAGCACTTACCTCATCAGCCATATCAGGGTTGCCGAAGTAGACGGCCGCGTAAGCTAGGTCGACCATCAATTCTGAAGTGTCTTTAGCTTCTGACAGCATCTCTCGGAGATTACGAGGTTTTTCTTCCATTTATGTTTCCTTTATCATTTAGGATTCCCCTATCGAAATCGTTCTGGTACTACTGAAGTTCCGTTAAGAATAATCGGCACGCTGAATAAGCAACATCAAACCTTGGCCATTCTGCTGGCATGATCATTCGAGGAGGTGGAGGCACACAAGATAAACATCAAACTACACCCGCCGCTACAATCGCCATAATGAAAGTGGACGCCCCAGCGAAGTCGAGCATGGACGTGACTATGGGTATCCCATAAGTATCGGGGTCAAGCCCAAACCGTACTACAACCAATGTGCCGTAGTAGGCCACTATTTCCACGATCATGGTTGCCATTAAGCCACCAAGTATTGCGACTCCCAACATTTGCACATACCCCGGACCGGCAAAACCAGCTAACAGGCCAGCCCCAAAAGCCATCGAACCTAGAGCAGTGAAAACTATTATCGACAATAAGAATATTACAACCATTTCACTGCGAGCTTCTTTTTGGGGAAAAGACACTGGCCTCACCACACCAAGATGCAGTTTGGTGGACAAACGACTCGACATCACACCACCTAAAGCGCCAGCCGTACCGAGATACCCTGGTAGCAACAACAGGAGCATGGGAAGCTCCAAAAAACCGTCAAGCCTTTTCTCCACAGTGATACCAGCTACAAGATCGAAAATCCCAGCAACCGCCAACACCGGTAGAGATTCTCGAGCGATACGCCGCACATTCAATAGTCGGCTATTCAAAGCCCAGCCAGTAACCAGTACCGCCAGCACGGCTAACACCCAGGCCAACCAAGGGTCAGCAAAACTTCCTACGAGTCCTGCCGATATCACCAGAGCAGGCAAACTCACAACATCGGCGGTAGCTGTAACCAGTGGTGCCACCACATTGTCGAGATCCCACCCAAAACGCACCGCAAAAGCAGTGGATACTAAAGTTATGAGTAGCACAAAAACTGCTGATATCAAACCACCCACTGCGGATACCACGATAAAGTCAGCCAAAGTCATAGTAGGAGACACCCCGAAAGCCACAGCCACAGCTTTAGCCAGTAAAGCTAATACCACCCCTAGAGTAAGGCTCAAAGCTATGGCTACTAAAGCATTCTGAACGACTATCGACTCACGGCCACCTGAAAAACTGAATGTGCCCATGTGGATGGCAGTCCCAAGCCTGCTACCAAGAGCACCAAAAATGTTGCCTTTGACTGCTATGGCAGCAGGAACGAGTATCAGAAGCCCGGGCAGCTTTTGAAGTTCTCCCGTAATGGACGCTAAAACAAATCCCGCAACCAAGCTAGTCATAGCAGCCAGCAGCAACGCTACTAGAGCACTCCGGGCAGCCCCTAACTCACGCAGCCAACTAAATATCACTGCTCAACTATCATTGCCCAACCCATCAACTAGCCACGGACGGAGTGTAGAAGCGATTCTTCTTCAGCAGCTTTTCGGGCAGTCCGGATCTCTACATACGCTTGACCTTCAGGGCAATGCCGAGTGTATGAGCAGTAACCGCAAAGAGGGCCAGGCCGAGGTTCGAAAACATCCTTACTACAGGCTTCCAATATTTCATGCCAGGTAATGGTTAACTCTTGCACCACTTCAGACAGATTTTCCTCTGTTACCGGCGTGCAGACAACTCCCTGTCCCAGATAGTACAAGCGAGCCTGTGCCGGCATCATCCCCGTGTCTGCTTCTACTGCGGCAGCATACATGAGCACTTGCCGTAATCTGTCTTGATGAACCCTCACCGGAGGATACCGGCCTGATTTGTAATCGGTGACTACCAAGCCGTCCGGCTCCAGGTCGATGCGATCGACTACACCGGTGAAAGGGATACCGTCTAACATGGACTTGACCTTAACCTCTACAGCCTGCACTTTCACAGCGACCGGATCTTCCAAAGCCCACAGCCCTTCGATAGCATGCCATGCTCGCCATTTAAAATCTCGTGTTTGCTGCTCATCCAGCCTCAACCTCTGGTAATCTTGACTTGCTGCGAAGTCAGACCAACTTGATTTAGCCAGAATCTTGACCTGCTCTAAAGTGCGATTCTCTGGCTGCTCCTGCAATAACATTTCCAAAACCCGGTGAGCAAAAGTTCCTACTAAAGCAGCTAGGCCAGGTGGATCGGGTAGTTTATCGATGTAACGAAACCGCCAACGCTTTGGGCATTGTTCAAACATAGCAGCCCCTGACGGTGAAAGCCGCGAAGGGTGTTTTCGGGGAGTGGGTTGATTCTTCGAGACTGGCACTCCTTCTGAAACTGACAGCTTTTCTGAAGTTGACCCTCCTACCGAAGCCGCTTGTGAAGTCACCTGCTTGATCATGTTAGATCACTCATGTTCATATTAAGAATTCTCATATTGGTAGGTTATTCAACATTCTCACATATAACCCTCTAAAATTTCTCTAAAACCGCGACAGCAGCGTTTCGGCCTTGGCGTACACATGCTGACAGCCCTAAACCATTGAAGGCTGCTCCCGCGGCTACCAGCCTGGAAGTGTCTGCATTCAAGTGTTTTTCAATGTTTTTGGCGAGTTCGAGGTGACCAGGACGGTATTGCGGTAACGCACGAAACCACGGCGTCACCCTTACCGCTGCATCCATCCCCGCTGCAGGAAAGTTGAAAACAATGCTACCGCTAAGAACAGTGTTACAAGTGCTGAAAGCGAGATCTGGTTTGGCTATGCTTGCACGATTTTCATTTCCCGTGAGCCTCACCGAGGGGTCGATCACACCGAAATAGGCTAGTTCGTCTATCAAGACCGCTGCAAGTTCGAAGTGGTTCAAATCAACCCAGCGTCTGTCATCGATACGGCCTGCAGACACCCTCAAAACCACTTTCCCCGACTGCTGATAGTGCTGCCATTTGGATGAAGCCCACGAGCAGGCTGTAGTCACCAACCCTTCAGAACGTGGCACAAGAAATCCGGACCCATCCAAAGGGCGGGCCATACAATTCAACGGCAAAACAAATGTTGCCAATACCACGTCAGCGTAGTTGATGCTTTTCAGAAGATTCGCCGCCGTAGCACTGTAAGGTTCCAGTAGTTGTCCTGTAACCCAAGCCGGTGTAGCTAGAATCACCGCATCGGTTGAGAACGTGCGTTGCGGAGTGGTCAACCGCCAGCCTTGAGAGCCTTGGCCTGGTTTCTTGTCAACGGCATGCTTCGCATATTTGGAATGTCCTGAGCGGCCCGAGTGCTCTGGTTCAAGACTTAGCACAGGTGTTTCCAGTCGGATTCTTCTACCCAATTCTGCTGTCAAAGCGTTTACTATGTGGAAAACCCCGCCACGCACACTTTTGAACACCACCGCTGTTTTCTTCTTGTCTGCACCTGGTTCACGTCCACGACTTAAAGCCTCAGAAAGGGTGCAGTTTTGCTGCAATGCTTCATGTATCACCGGAGCGCAAGCAGCGAGACTGAGATCATCTGCGGTTCCTGCGTGGATACCAGCCAACAGTGGATCAACTAAACGCTCAAACGCTTCATCGCCTATACGTGGGCGCAACGCAGCTCCTATAGACATGTCTCTGCTAGATATGTCTCCACTGTTGTCATTAGTGGTGTTGCTACTAGTGCCTGTTTGAGTAGATCCCTGTTCAGTGATCGTAGCACAGTTAGAGAATGTGTCGTCAAAACCGACATGAGCAGCCTGCAGACTGAGTCCATGACGAAGTTCTGCTAGTCCAGCAGGCGTAAGAATGTCGGTTAAGCCGGCTGTAGCAGCGTTGTAAGGCACCCCGAACAAAGATTCCTCGGGTAGACAGCGTAAAGCTTCTTCACGCCAGATGTAGGCTCTGCTGACCTCCGGTGTCACCAGTTCACTGGTAAGCCCTAAACTGTCACACAGTTCGGTTGCTGCAGGATCACGTGTGATGAAACTATCAGGCCCCGCGTCTACTTTTATCCCTCCTACGGTGGAACCGCTGATCTTGCCACCCGCTCGGCCGTTGGCTTCTAGCAACACTACGTCAACACCGGATTGCAGCATCTCCCAGCCTGCGACCAAGCCGGTTATTCCTGCACCTACAACTGCTACTTTACAGCCCACTTACTTCTCTTCGTAGGATTTTATTTTTTCTGTTGGTTTTATTTCTTGCAGTCATGAAAGCGCAAGCACATGCAGCCTGTGAATGCTTCGT
>JAPPJC010000035.1:4537-17136 GCA_028820455.1 Acidimicrobiaceae bacterium | reverse complement strand
AGGATTTTCTTCTATTGCTGTCATTTCTCGTTGCTGCGTTCACGAAGACCTAGTTTGTGAATGCTTCGTAGGATTTTCTTCTATTGCTGTCATTTCTCGTTGCTGCGTTCACGAAGACCTAGTTGCTGTGTTCAAATGGCAGATGGCCTAGTTTGTTTGCCGCCATGCACAGACGGTTCGCAACACCACTGATAACGAACAGTAATGAGAGGTTCCAGAACGCTAGCGGGAAGTCCTAGAGCATCACACAACAAAGCCTCATCCAACTGTTCTCTGACGATGTCGTTGTAGGCTTCGTTTGCCGGCTTCAAAGGCTTCTCAGCAAAATCATCAAAAACATCAGCTAGCTTCTTCACCTTGTCACTATCGAGTTGATCCAAGTTGACAACTGGCATTGCAACAAATGTTGTACCACTGAAGTTAGCCCTTCCGGTTTGCTCCCTACCAGCTACACCCCAGTAACTCATCAACCCCAGAGTGCTGTTCAACCAAACGCATAATGCTTTTTCCCAGTCTTCACCACCGTCAGGCTGGAAAGAAGGCCAAGCACGGCCACCAATACTCTTATCCGGTGTGAGACAAGCCGATATCGACTGTGAATTCAATTGGAAATTGATATTGAAATGAAGCCTGGTAGCTCCTGCCACGCTTCTGCTTCTCCCGTTGCTATGGAGATACCACAACTTTTTTGCGGCACCGTTCATTCCCTTTCTCACATGCCCTTTTGAATCCGGCAAAACGGTCATCTTTCTTTCTTCTTTGTGGGAATGAGCCCACAGGATCGGATACGACGCTCGCCGATATTGATATCGATTTACAAGGGAGTGAAGATCAAATGGACCTCGCGGCATCCCTGTTCTGTCTTTTGTCTTGCCATTGATATCACGAGCTATAGGACCAGAAACACCAAGATCAGCCAACTGGCACACGGGTAATGCGATGGGATCGATCCGTGGTAAACGCAGATTGCCAGAAGACAGGCTTTCGGTAAGTGCATAAACATCAGGTTCTGCCACACCAACCGGGTGAACACCCATATCGGATGCAAATTCCCCTAACGCCATCCAACCGAGTTCTTCTTCACCAAGCTGAAGCCTCACCGTGTCACCTGGGGTGAGAGCGTTTGCAAGTATGCTGGATCGGTGAGCAATCATCGTAGCATCAAGCAACTCTGCGGGTCGCTTTTCTAGAGATAAGTATTTGACTAGCCGCTTCTTTTCTCCAGCGGCTACCGCGTTCAGCTTTGAAGCTACGATCAGAACTTCTGCCATTCCCGTGTCAGCACTGAAAGCACGAGCTGTCTGGCCACCCGCTACATCCGACAAACTCACCACCAACAGGTCCTCGTAATGTTGACTCAGCAACGCTCTAGCCTTCGCCCAAGACTTGCCAGTCATGATTTTGGCAGGTAACACCATAGCGAAAACTCCACCTGGGCGTAGCTTACGATGAGCTAAATCAATGAAATTCGATGCCAAACCGGCGTTACCGTGCCCCGCTGTGACAGGCAACTTAGAAGTAAGTTTCTTCAACCTCTCGGACATTTGTTTTTGCTCGACATCCGAGGTGTCGAACCCCGCAAAAGAGGGTATGGGCGCATCTGTCTTCTCATGATTGGTAGGCCTTGTGAACGGCGGATTCATAATACAAAGATCAAGGGTTTCGTCTGGCAAATTGAACGCTTGTTCTCTGCTGTCATCTGCTTGTGAAGCAACACCGGATAAACGCGCAGACCGCTGACCAAGCAAAGAATACAACTCAGATATGCCGAGAAGTTCCAACGATCCGATAGCAACCCCATCTGTTTTATTGCTCAACCCATATGGAACAACATGGACACCGCACTCAGCAAACGGTATTGCTGGATGTGTTGCAGACAGCATTGTGGTGGTCAAATGGGCAGCTGCAGGCATTACATCTGCACCGATAACGACTTTCTCGATTATATGTTTGTGAAGTTTCTTATCGTCAAGCCCGTTTCTGCGTATTCTCGTTGCTGCACGCCGATAAGCTGCAGACAACAACGTTCCTGTTCCACAGGCCAAATCGGCTACTCGCAGCTCCTTGATTTCTCGCTCATCAGACCAGTCGACCTTTAGTCTGGATACTGCTAGTTCGGCCAGTAGAGCAGCTGAAGCAGGGCGAGTGTAGAAAGTAGCCAAGAACTTACGATCGGCAATAAGCTTACCGAACATCTGGCCTGCTAAGTCCTGTATCTCAACAGCACCTATACCTGCTAGCTCTTGAGCGCAATTTGACAAGATTTTCAAATAATTGAGAGCAGGGCCATCCGGGACAGGGGTCAATAGTTTATCGGCTATAGAAAAAATAGGCCAATAATTGACCGTTGATATCTGCTCCCAGCCTTTGAGCACATTAGGCTTTAAAAGCCTTCCCAGCTTGCTCTTTTTTCTTACGTCATCTATGCTCGGTATATCAGCAGCACCTGACACAGCAATCTGAAATAAGAATGCGTTGGCGATAATGGCTGCTGACATGCGCTGCGTTTGTGCTGAGTCTTCCTGATTCAGACAGGATGCCATTCTATTCAGCACTTCGCTGCTTACATCTCTAGCGAAAACCGTTGCAGCGATCTTGACCGCATCTTCCATTATCTGCACCGCCTGGTTTAACCTGCCAGGCGATACAGCCAATGATTCAATTACATCAACCAGCGAGTCAACCCCGCCTTCGCACCATCCATTCAAAGGGAATCGCTCAGGTTTTTCGGGATCGCCCCTAAGCACGTAAAACCGCAGATCATCAGCCTGTTCTAGTTCTTTTGACAACTCTTTTTGGGGTATATTTTTAAGTCTCTGAGGCACTGATATTGCTATGACTGCCTCAACCGTCATCAAGCTATTCTTGGGCAGCACACCAAGCTTCTGGCTGGCATCTTCATACAAAGTGGATGCAGGCGTGAACTCTGTTTCTACAATCACAGACGCTCCAGCGGTGATCAGAATGTCTGGGACTTTTCGGGTGGATTGCAGCACTTGAGTGGCTTGTGCGACGATATCCCAATTGCCGTTCTTGGCTCGTAGCAAACTCCCAAGAGCATCATTCAATGTGTGTTCAACGACGTTAGCCACTGATTACCCTTCTATTCTGTGACGTTGGTCTATTCTGTGACGTTTAGTTGGCTTCATACACATCTAAATCTTATCGGTGGCTGTGACACTCGCTAGTAATGACCGCGGTCCGCAGTGCCTTCACTGTGTACCACACCTTCACTATGCACCACCTTAACCACATCTGCCAACACGTCAGGGTCGCTGGCGGGCAACACGCCATGGCCCAGATTGAATATGTGCCCGGGGTGTCCATCGTTCGCTAGGAGCACTGCTCGTGTCGCTTCGGTTGCCGCCCGTGATCCTGCTAACACAACGACAGGGTCTAGGTTGCCTTGCAAGGCCTTTCCGTCACCCACACGGCAGCGTGCAACATTCAAAGGCACCCGAAAGTCAACTCCCACTACTTCTGCTCCGCAAGCACCCATCTGCGATAGCAGCTCGCCGGTGCCTACCCCGAAATGAATCCGTGGCACTCCAGTAGTTCCTACCGATTCTAAAACTTTCGTTGAATGCGGAGCCACAAAACGTCTATAAAAATCAGGAGATAAAAGCCCAGCCCAACTATCAAAAAGCTGCACAGCTGCAGCACCGGCTTCTATCTGCGACAGCAAAGACTCCGCAGCTAAATCCGCTAACCTGTCCATCAGTCGGTGCCAAAGGGACTCGTTATTCAGCATCAATGCTTTGGTGAGCGCATGATTACGTGAAGGCCCCCCTTCCACGAGATAAGTGGCAACAGTGAACGGTGCTCCCGCAAAACCGATAAGGGGCACATCAAGCTCAGCTTTGAGACGACACACTGTTTCTATGACGTAGGGAGTGTCTGTGGAAGGGTCTAACGGACGCAGACGTTCAAGGTCGTCGACACTCGCAAAGGGATGCTCCACGGTTGGCCCTATCCCTGGCGTTATGTCGACACCAAAACCTACAGCATGGGGTGGCACCATAATGTCGCTGTACAAGATGGCAGCATCAACTCCATAACGATCTACAGGCTGCTTGGTTATTTCAACTGCCCTGTCGGGGTCGGCTATAGCTTTCAGGATTGATCCTTCACCTCTAATATTTCGGTATTCCGGCAGTGAACGACCAGCCTGTCTCATAAACCACACTGGCACCCTGTCATGCGGCTCACAACGACAGGCACGTAAAAAATTGCTGTATCTTATAGGGTTGCTATCCCTTACAGCCCTTATAGGACTGCCGTCATCAATAGGACTGCTTTCAGGGATAGAACTGCTTTTGGAGTTGTTTTCTTTCAAACAGTCTGTCCCCATTCTGCTGCTGCCAAGCCAGCAGACGATCAGTTGTCGAGTTTGTGACTTTTACTGACATCCGATGCTTGTACCAGTAGGCGGGCAAAACGTTTTCCATGCTGTGAACTAAGTTGACGCTGAGTAGTCGCATGCGCTATGCTTGCAACCTGAGATAGTATTTCTTGCCTCTCAGATGTCATGGCCGCAGATGTCTTATTCTCAGATTTTCTATCTTCAGGTGTCTGCGGCTGGACAGGTGTCTTCGTTTGAAATGAGTCTTTGCCTGGTAATAGGCTTACGTTATGCCAAGCATCTAGCCAGTCATCCATAAGTTTCACTGTGTCAGCATCGGGTTCCACGACTAACACAGAGATGCCCTTCCGGTGAAGTTTCTCTATTTCTTCACTGAGTTTGATGGAAGCTCTCTGACGCCTTACAGTTTTTATAGCTTTTGCTGATTTTATGCTCTGCCCGTAGTTCTGAACATGTCTAAGCACCTTGTTACGCCATATGTTGCCACCAGCTGAAACATCCGCCGAAAGATCAACGTGCTTCGCTGTCACGGAAGACCCAGACGACGAAACAGACGAACCAGCCGAAACATCCGCCTGCCTCCCAGCCACAGGCGAAACAGATGTTGGGTCATTGATAGGAGTGCTTAGATCATCATGAAATGTTTTACGGATTCCCCCGTACACACGCTTCAATTGTTCACGGGTGTCATCACGCAACTTGGTAAACGTTTTTTGTAGTCCGCTTTTTATTCCGTTCCAATCCGTTTCCCCGCTCATTGCTGATGATACTATTACAGCATCAAAAGCTGGCGGCCCTGCGAGGTCGGCGTTAGTATCCGAATGTAAAGCCCCACCGACATACCGGTGGCTATCGATAATCGCTGGCTCATGCCCTACTGGTACAGAACAACCAGCTTTTACAGCCTGTGCAACAGAGACATCCACATCATCACGACCGAAAACGACACGTTTGCCGTCTTCCAGTCGTACAACAGGAACCCAGAAACGTTTTCGCGGCCACTGCTCTGAATAGGCTCCAGCCAAACGGTTGTCAGGAACCGAAGTAGCCCTCACGCATCTAGGCAGCAACCCAGCTGCAACGTGCAGAGGGCGAACACGCCACGGTGGCCACAAAGTTCGAGCCGCGAACTCCAGGGACTGTGGTATCCATTCAACCCAACTTTTGGGCTTGCTAGTAGACGTTGGTGGGCTAGCGAACGTTGGCCGGCGACCTTCTCCACTGTGAGGTGCGTCTGTGTAACGGGCACAGAGGTCACGAGGCGGTATGTCCATTCTGAGTTGTAGTCCTGTCATGGCACCCGCTGAAGTGCCCAATATGAGTTCCGCTCTACGAGCATCCCAGCCTGTCGCCTCATGCAATGCTCTCACTACACCAGCATGCCAAGCCTCGGCTAAGGGGCCGCCTGCCCCTAACACAAGAGCCACTTCAATAGTATGCTCAGCACTGCGGCTGACGTCATGATCGGCATTGAGATCGCCTGTGTGAAGATTGTCTTGACTCGAATTCATATTAATGATGCTAGCTATCGATGCTGGATTTATTGATGCTAGACTACAGAATTTCAATATCCTACAATTTCAATATCCTGTGGCCAACTACCATCCAGATTTCGATCATCCAGATTTCGACACTGAGCAAGCCTACATAGATCGAGCTTACGAATGGCTTGATATAGCACGAGAAAAGGCGTTCTTCACTGCGGATGCACTTCGCGACAATCGAGGTGGTACCAGGCAAGCCCGCTACGAACTTGACACCATGCTTGAAGGTGCTTTGGAACGCTTGAAGCGACTCGAAATTGGAGATCGGTCACTTGTATTCGGGAGCATTGACTTAGAAGACACTGAAAAATACTTCTACATAGGACGTGTGTATATAGGTCGTGTCGGCATTTGGGATGATGACAACAACTCGATAACAGTGGACTGGCGAGCCCCTATAGCTGAGTTGTTTTATCGTGCTACCGGAGTGCAGACATTGGGGTTGAGACGTCGCTGTCGCTTCATCTCCCGAGGAAAAGTCCTACTAGGAATTGAAGACGAGATCTTTGGTGAACAGCCTTTTATCGGCCTTAATACAGGCCCTGATACAGACTTCAACACGAACCCCACCCGGCAAACACCCTCAAACCTCAACGAGATCCATGGAACTATCAACGATAACACCACTGGGGGGCGCACTGCCTTGACCTCTGCTTTGGAAGCCCCACGCACAGGTCGACTCAGTGACATCGTGTCAACAATTCAAAAAGAACAAGACATGGTAATTCGGGCTGATCTTCCAGGTGTGGTGGCTGTGCAGGGCGGCCCGGGCACAGGTAAGACTGTGGTAGCTCTTCACAGGGCTTCTTATCTGCTGTATACTCACAGATTTCCTTTGGAAGGACAGGGAATAATAATAGTCGGCCCTAATCGCTTGTTTCTGGCTTATATCGAACAAGTGTTGCCTTCTTTGGGTGAGGCTGGGGTCAGGCTGGCTGTGCTTGAAGACCTGCTCACATCGAATGCGAGGGTTTCGCGGCTTGACAGTGACGACACTAGCCGCATAAAAGGTGACCGTCGCATGGGCAGAATGTTGAGTCGTGCTATACGTGACCGTCAACGCCCGCTACGCCAAGAACTGCAGGTGGGATATGGATTGCAAAAATTGCGTATGTCGGTGGAGCAGTCGAAACGGATTATAGAGGATACGCAAAAGTTGAACCTTAAACATAATGACGGTCGACAAAAGGTTGAGAAAACCTTTTTTGAAATGTTAGCGGTTAACGCCAAGTATGACGCCAGTGAAACCCGAATCCGTAAACTCACAGCCCACCGGATGGAGGTACGAGAGGCTCTCGAGTGGATGTGGCCAACCCTCACAGCGGAGCAGCTGTTGAACGACCTGTTCGGGTCGAAAGCTCTGTTGCGTTCTGCGGGTGCTAATGTTTTCAGTTCAGCTGAGATCGGCCTTTTGTACCGTCCTCGTGGTGATCGCGCTGCAGCAGTGCGGTGGTCACGAGCGGATGTCGCCCTGTTGGACGAAGCACAGAATCAGCTTGGATGCAAACCCGATCTTCCGCAAAAAGAAAAAGACAAGCATGAGGTGGTTACTTATGGGCACATAGTGATAGACGAGGTTCAAGATTTTTCACCTATGCAACTACGTATGATTGTCCGACGCAGCCTTAACGGGTCTATGACTGTTGTAGGTGACATCGCTCAAGCAATCGGAGCTTGGTATTATGAGGATTGGAATGCTATTTTGCAGGAACTTCCTCAACGGCGACAGCACGTGCCGCACAGGCAGTTTGAGTTGACAACCGGATATCGCATACCTGCTTCGCTTATGTCTGTAGCCAATCGGGTGTTGAAACATGCCGCACCTGATCTGAAAGCACCAACCCCTCTCAGAAAAGGAGACGACGAGCCCAGCATCGTGGCCGTGTCCCCCGACAACAATTGGACATTTCCAACTAATCAGCAGCTCAACAGCAACGAATCTCACATCGTGGTAGTGTCCCCCAACTTGAACACTGCGAACGAGCATGATGAGAAATCAGTAGACGTTTTTTCCCGAACCGCTGCTATTGAACACAAACCCAGTGTGTTGTCAGAACTGATCGACGAACTAGTAGACGTTGTTGCGGCTGAGCGTTCTGCTGTAGGCCAAGGTAACGTAGCGGTGATAGTCCCTGCTTCGCTGTTTGCTGACATTAGGGATGAATTTGTGGAACGAGGAGTTGACTTTGCTGGTTCTACGAATCTTCATAGCCTGAAACGGCAGGTGCTGCTTTTGCCGGTACGCCTAGTAAAAGGGCTTGAAGTAGACGCTGCGATAGTCGTGGAACCTCAGCTGATCGTAGCCGAGGAAACCTACGGGGCTCGTTCGCTTTACGTGTCTGTAACCAGAGCCACGAAGAAGTTGACCATACTGCACGCCAGAGCACTACCCAAGGAAATGCTGTAAGCCCGATCACATGTTTGTTCTCGTGTTCTGATCTGCTTGTCCTGATCACAATTCAGGGGTTTTCATATCGACCTCGGAACCCAAGCGCAACCTGGTGGCTTGCCCTTCAGAGTTGAGATCGTATTTCACACGCTGGCCTTGCCGTAACATTCTAAATATCGACCCTTCCAACGCATCTGCTGCGAGGTCCACATCAGCAAGATCAGCTTCACTGACCAGCACGCCGTCGCCTGTTATGGGATCATAACTTTTAATCACACCTTGCATGAGAATAGATTGTAACCGGATTTCAGCCTTGTCATTTGCAGTCAGTCGCCGAAAGCTCCAGGAAATAAGAGGTTTCGAAAAAGGAGTTTATCCGACTCTGAGAACACATAAAATCGCAAGCTCAATTATCTCAATTATTCTCAAGCTCACTATATATAGTGATAACGGCCTATGGGAGAATCCTTTATTGCACAGCCATGCTCGGCAGCCCTTTCCAAGGCTGGGCTCAAGTGTTGCGGCGTGCACGCAATGATCGCTTGCGCTCAAATAGCCCGACGAAAGCTGGCATCAGTGAGCTTATCGTTTTTCAGCGAGTCCGGCTCTGCAAATACGAAGCAGTCGCTGCATGGGTGGATGTCAGCGATCCGGTTTCGGTGGTATCCCCTTACGTCATGGCTGAGGTGGATTATCCGGTGCTAACACCCAAGAGCGTGACTGCTGAACTGGCTTTGCGTGAAGAATTGCCAGGAGGAGCCTACGAATCGGCACAAACGGATATAGAGTTGGCGCAACTATTTCAGCGTGATGCTCCCACTAGATGGCGGTGCCTTTCAGATCGTCCCCTAGCCTTGGTGTCCATTGGCTTATCAACACCTTCGACTCCTGAGACGCAGGTTGTCGCCGCACTCTGGCTGTAAGCCCACCCGGTGGATGTCACACGCTTGGGTATAGTTGATACTAGACACATGAGGCAGGCATAATGGATGATAGGAGGAGAGAGATGACAACTACTGTGGCAACCTCTGCGTCATTGCTGGAAGCTGCGGAGGAGAAAACCGGTCAACGCGTGCTGCGATTAGAAGAATCCACAAGTGACAATGCGACAGCGAGCATCTTCGAGGGCGACTGTTTGGATACTCTCACCAGTAAATGGGTAGAGTCGAGATCGGTTGATCTCATCGTCACATCACTACCGTACGCGGATCAACGAGCGAGCAATTATGGCGGCATCAAACCCGATGACTACGTGGAGTGGTTCCTGCCAAGAGCTCAGACACTGCAAGACTGCCTTAAAGAAGATGGCTCTTTCGTATTGAACATCGAAGAGAAAGCCATAAACGGTGAGAAACATCCCTACGTTTATGATCTTGTGCTAGCACTCAGAAGAAAGCAGGGTTGGCGACTGGTGGACGAATACTGTTGGCATAAGAAGAACTGCTATCCTGGGAAGTGGGCGAACCGTTTCAGGGATTCATGGGAACGCCTATTTCATTTCACAATCAATCCCGCTTTCAAGATGCGACAAGAAGCTGTTATGGTGTCCATGGGAGACCGGCAGAAAGCCAGGCTGCACAATCTGTCGAAGACCGACCGCATAAGAGATGAATCCAAACACGACAACGGTTTCGGCAAACGTATCGAAAACTGGGTGGGTTGCAAAATGGCCTATCCCACCAACGTTCTGCATATGGCCACAGAATGCAGTTCCAAGGAACACCCGGCGACCTTTCCCAAGGCATTACCGGACTGGTTCATTCGATTGTTCACCGACAAGGGCGATATGGTCTTGGACCCGTTCGCCGGTAGCGGTACCACATTGATCGCTGCACTCAACCTTGAACGCAACGCTATCGGCATCGACGTATCCTCTGAATACTGCGCCAAAATGAGGAAGATCTTCAACGGTTCATGACTGAGAGCATGTCGTCTGAGCCCACGTCCACGGAGTCTGCGCCAAAATGAGAACGGAAACCAGCTCCGCCGTACAAGTTGAAACAGCGGGCGGACCCGAGGTGCTGCGCCTCGTGCAACAAGCCGATCCTGAGCACGGTCCTGGTGAGATGCTTGTGTCCGTGGCTGCTGTTGGGGTGAACTTCATCGATATATACCACCGCACGGGCCTATACGAGATTCCGCTGCCTCAAGTGTTGGGCCAGGAAGGAGCAGGAACCGTTCTGGCTCTGGGTGCCGGTGTGGGCGACTTCGAAGTAGGCGACCGGATCGCTTGGGCAGGATCCGGCGGTTCGTACGCACAGCGAACCTCAGTGCGTTCCTCAACAGCGTTCGCTGTCCCCGACGATATCGATTTGGAAACGGCCGCCGCTGTCGGGGTTCAAGGACTCACCGCCCACTTCCTGGCCAGCGACTGCCCACCACTACAACCGGGAGAGCGCTGCCTGGTGCACGCTGGTGCAGGAGGCACGGGCCGGCTGCTCGTGCAGATGGCCAAACTGCGAGGCGCAGAGGTGGTGGCGACGGTAGGTTCACAAGCCAAAATCGAACTGGCACGATCAGCGGGAGCCGACCATGTGGTGAACTACACAACCACCGACCTCGTAGCTGGTGTGGAAACCGCCGTAGGCACAGAAAACATCGACGTGGTATACGACGGAGTCGGAGCAGCAGTATACGACGACAGCTTGCAGTTGTTGCGAAAACGAGGAAAGATGGTGACCTTCGGAAACACTTCAGGTGCGGTCGAAGCTAAACCTCCTCTCCATCTGACCCAAAAAAGCCTATGGCTGACCCGCCCCAAACTGTGGGACTACATATCCGGACGCGTCGAGCTTGATAGCCGCATCAACGAAATCTTCGGTTGGATCACCTCCGGCGATCTGGATGTGCGCATCGGAGCACGCCTACCACTAACGAAAGCAGCGGAAGCGCACCGACTATTACAAAACCGCACGGTAGCCGGCAAAATACTACTCATCCCCTAACCACCACGCTCATAATCGGCAAACCCACAGCTGGTTTCAAATGCCGGTTCAGCGGCATCGCCAGAGAAGAAGCAGCGCAGTATAGTGTGCGCTTATACAGCGGCGATGACAGCAGCGGTGATCCTTGTTACAGCACCACGGCACACACCATCAACATCGGCACCCCAGACGCTGTGGGAGGCCTCTTGATGTGACCAACGCTATCAGATGCGTCTAGACTCACTGTTATGACCACACCGCTAGGCCAACACCCAGCACCACACACTAAGACCAAGAACCACATTACGGCAATACTCTTATCAGCATTCCTAAGCTGGTCGAGTGTTCATAGATTCTACTTAAGTCACATCACTACCGGCATAGTCAAACTGCTAGTCTGCACGCTCCCTCGATCGTGGCACTTGGGAGGGGACTGGACTGCTAGGAGATTTCTCCGAGTTCGTAGCGGACTTGCTGGTCAAGCTGCGGCTATACGGCTCCAGACCCGTGGTGGCCCGCTGCTATTCCCAATAGTCGCTGCTGCTGTATGAGATATAGCCGACATCATCCGCATCAGTGCTCAGATACTGATTTGAAATGACAACAAAAAACATGCTACACGAAACACACTATAATGGATCTTGGTATGCGGACTAATCTTGGTATGCGGACTAATCTTGGTATGCGGACTAATCTTGCATTGTTGGCAATAGCTCTCTTTATTGGATTTATTCTCGCTATTCTTCTAAAAGAAATTCATATAAACAGTGCTCCAGTGGGCAGACAGAACATTGTAAGAGCTCAATATCGCCACGGTATTGGGGCTCAACGACTAGGACAAAAAACAGAATTAACCGATCAAGGCTGGCTGCTATTTGCGAAGATTGACTCTATCAAAATTGGTGTTTTTCATACAATTGAATGTGGTATCAGAATCTTCGGTTGTTACTATTATCTTCTCGACGAAGTCACTGGGGCGATCAGATATGAAGAAACCCTCGCCATAGGTAGTAGCCAAGATGTTTTAACCTTTGGTCATGAATTGCTGCACGCTGCTTACGTTACGTTCAGCCAACAAACCCTTGAAAAATTGCATGAAGAATTAGATAAAGTTTATAGTGCTAATAAGAGTCAATTGGATAAATCGCTACAACCTTACAGAGGAATTAGCCAGTCTGAAAAATTAAATGAACTGCATTCCTTTATTGGAACAGAAGTTGATGAGTTGACACCATACTTAGAAGAACACTACGCTCAATACTTTAAGAACCGTTCTAAACTTGTAAGCATTGCCCAAACTCGACATAATGAAATCTAATCCAGAACCCCCACAACCAGACACACCCTTCGGCCCACCAGACACACCCACTGCAATACAG
>JAPPJC010000035.1:0-4437 GCA_028820455.1 Acidimicrobiaceae bacterium | reverse complement strand
ACCCCCACAACCAGACACACCCTTCGGCCCACCAGACACACCCACTGCAATACAGCCTCTGGCTTATGAGCAAACAGGCTGGGCTAGATCATGTTTAGCAACCAAAACACAGTGCGTTCGAGTTGTTGGCGTTTCTGCAATCTTATTTCTTATAACCGCTTATTTAATTTATAGTGGTAGGGGTGTCTGGCTGTTCACCGATTCTAATATCATTTTAAACTACACTGTCTTCTTTGCTTTTTTAACTTTCACCCTGATCGCTTTAGGAAGGCTCACGGTCTTAGCAATTGGAAATAAAAGGACGCATAATTGATGCGATCAGAACTGCGAGCGTTCTACTGATCAACTTCCCACCGATAACCTTCATACTCATGATCGTGGGCTTCACCTGGTATATAGTTGACATTATCCGTGTTGTCATGCAGAAACCGCAGCCTAAAAACGGTCTTTACCACAGTAGCACACCACAGCCACAGCCACGCATCGGGTAGCCGGCTCATCCGCATGCACGGCATCAAGCATACCAACACAACCCACAGCCGAGCCGCTCCAGCAGCAGCAACCACGCCTATAACCCTATCGGTAGCTACCCTACCAGCCCAACACATCACAGCGTGATCATCACCATCACAGGCACTACCACCACTATCACTCTAGGTGGCAACAACTATATAGACCCCTAATTCGTGCTGCCGGTCACACAATCAAATATGCGTTCTCAAGACTTCTAAAGCCTGATCAGCGTGACTATGCATGTTAGTTTCAGAATGGACCACATGCAGCACTATTGAATCTGTTGTGACCACAAAAGTGGCTCGTTTCGGCAAGAACTTAAACCATCTGACCACCCCAAATATCTTCCCTAGCTGACGTTTACTGTCGTTCAACAGTGTGAAACCAAAACTGTTAACCTTATGAAACCGGTTTAGCCGCTGCCAAGAGTCTCCGCTAACCCCTACGATCTGAGCACCTAGCGCAGCGAATTCGGATCGCAAATCACGAAAATGGCAGCTTTGGCGTGTGCACCCATACGAAAAGGCAAAAGGATAGAAGAAGACAACCACAGGCCCAGAAGCTAACATATCACTAAACTTCACCAGCTCGCCGTTATGGTTGACTGCCTGAAAATCGTCAACCCTGTCACCTTCTTTTAGCATCATCTGACATCCAAACAAACGTGCCCCTTCCACAGCCTATGCCAGTATACAGAGACGGGCCCACAATCATGAGCACAATTACAGTAACGACTACTGAGCTGCGAAGGTCAAGCTTTCCTTGCCGTTCAATTCAACCAAGTACTCCTCACCGGATACAAAAACGCCGGTTAGAAGTATAGTAGTTTCCACGACCGGCAAGTCTTTAGTGCATATTTTTGCGCCGATGTCTTCGTAATGGGTGACTTGCACTCTGATAAGCTCCTCACCAAAACAACCACCACCCCCGACACAACAACAGGAACCTACACCGCGGTCCCAGTGGGTGAATTGCATACCTGTGCACTCAACACAGACGAAACCATCACATGCTGGGAAGCAATACCAGAGGACAGGTAGCCCCACCTAGATAGGACGAGGTTGTTGTTTTTGCTGCTTTGGATACGGTGATTGGGTTGGCTTCCACGCCAGGCTCAAAAACCTGGATAACACAAACCTACAACGGTGCTGGCTCGCACTGGACAGACTGTTACGCAGGCCGAGCAACCCAAAACTAACGTGCTTTCAGTGCTTTTATCAAATGTGGTGTTAATTGGAGACTGACATTATTGCCCATTGGAGGCTGGTACGACACCGTCTAGCATGACTGCAGATCGTTTACGAGGTAATCGTCATGACATTTGAACAAATTACAACTTTGGTCGCACAAGGTGAATCGGAGACGGTGGAATTCAAGCGTACAACAGGAACGCGTCGCGAGGGAACAGCGACTGTGTGTGCCATGCTCAATCATCGTGGCGGGGTCGTACTGTTCGGCGTGGAGCGAGATGGTAGTATTACGGGTCAGCAGGTAAGTGAACGGACGTTGGAAGAAGTAAGTGCCGAAATCCAGCGGATCGATCCTCCGGCATTTCCAGAGATTGAAAGGGTTTGGATATCTGCAGACCTGGAGGTTGTCGCAGTTCACGTGAAACGGGGTGTTTCGCCACCATACCAGTATCGAGGAGTCTCCTATCGGCGTGTTGGCAACACAACCCGACGCATGTCAGCCGATGAATACAATAGGATACTTTTTGAACGTATGCACAGTGAGCGACGCTGGGAGAACCAGTCCGCCGTCGGGTGGACTGTCGATGACCTGGACGTAGTCGAGGTTCGCAATACGGTTGCAGAGGCTGTGCGCATCGGCAGGCTGAATGACCCTGGCAGTCGGGAGCCGGGGGATATGTTACGCGGGTTGGGGCTGTTCCGTGATGGCGTCCCGCTCCGAGCGGCGGCCGTGCTTTTCGGGGACACTGAGCGGCTCGATTCGAAATGCCGCAATGTCTGCTGCGTGTGGCTCGTTTTCGGGGACTTGATCGTTCAGAGTTCCTAGACAACCGACAATTCAACGGTAATGCTTTCACACTCCTCGCCAATGCGGAGCGATTCTTGCGCAACACTTTGCCCATTTCCAGTCGGTTCGAGTCGGGGCGTATGCGGCGTATCGACGAACCACTCTATCCGCCTCTGGCCACACGCGAGGCACTAGCGAACGCTTTGTGTCATCGTGATTATTCGATGGGGAGCGGTTCTATCGGTCTGGCAGTTTACGACGATCGTCTAGAGGTGGTCTCAACCGGGCGACTGCACTTCGGGTTGACCCCGGACGATTTGTTCGAGCCACACGAGTCGAGGCCCTGGAATCCGCTCATTGCTCGCACGTTCTACCGGCGGGGCATTATTGAGGAGTGGGGCCGCGGGACACTCAAGATGGCGGATCTGACGGTCTCCGCAGGACTGCCTCGGCCTGAGATCGAAGAACGCGGAGACTCTTTGACAGTGCGTTTCCGGCACACAGATTACATGTTGTCCGGACACGACAGAAACAGTCTGGTAAGACGACAAGAGGCAATTCTCGATCTGTTGGGTCGTTTTGAAGACGGCTTGCCACTGCGGGAAATCACGCCTCGCTTAGGTGCCGATACCAGTGAACGTCAAGTGAAGAGGGCATTAACGGCATTACGCAACCGAAAGTTGGCGGAATCCTATGGTCGAGGACTAGCGGCTCGGTGGAAGCGAATCCCTCCCAAAGACAGCAAGGAAACATAGTACGTAGACCCCTCCACTATGCGAGGGGTCCCATAGGGGTCCCATAGGGGTCCCATAGGGGTCCCATAGGGGTTTTATTCTTAAGTTTTCAGGCTCGGCGGCAATTGAGCTGAATGCATACTTTTCGTTAAGGCCCGGGGTATCTACAATTGGACCGACCGAGCCCATCAGTCGGGAAAGCCACGGCAAGCCATGTTTCTTGTGGCATTACCTGAAATCCAAAACCGCGATCCTCGGCACGCTGTTCAAAGTTGTCTTTTCGGAACCAAGACACTATACTCGAAGCTGAACTACCAGGATGCTTTCAAAGCTGGTGGGCGGATTCTGTTCGTCTTTTTGATTGCAGCCAGGCGTTCAAAGGAGCATTGAAGATGAGCTTGAGTGATGTCGTGTCGGGGTGTGGCCGCATTCTCCCTTCTCCGTGTTTTATTTGGTTGGGGCGAGTAGGCGAGTAGTGGTAGTGTCTTGTTGGTTGAACGGTCTGAGCAGTCTGGGGGTTTGAAGCTCGGTCTAGTGGGACTGCTCATCGCGGTTGGGGTGTTGTCCTGGTTATTGTGGGGGGCTTCCAACGCTGCGAGCCAAGCAGCAGACCAATTATGCGACCCTCTAGACGGCGTGAACTTCACTGACGTCTCCGACACGGACTACGCAGCAGGATACATCCTATGCGCCAAAGTCCTGAGACTGGCTACAGGCAAAACAGACGGCACCTTCGCGCCGAACGAGCACATCACCCGAGCGCAAATGGCGACGTTTTTGATAAGACTATGGCGAGACTCCCTGAACAAAACCTGCCCGACCACCACCACACCTTTCACGGACATAGCAAACAACTCCGCGCGACAAGATATCACCTGCCTATACGCGCTGGGAATAACCAAGGGAGCCACTCCCACAACTTTCGAGCCTAACGCTACCCTGACGACATCGCAAATCACTAGGTTCTTAGCGCGCTTATTGAATAAAACGAATCCCAACGCCTGCGACCTCACCGGCAACGAACTCGCCAAAGCAGCGCAATGCCTAGTAGGCCTCAACATAGCCCCAAACACCGCAGAAGCACAATCAAGCACACAAGCCACACGCGCCCAGATGATCGTATACCTCATAGGAACATAGCACAACACCGCCAAAACAACCAACCCCCCCCCCCCCCCCCCCCCCCCCCCGCCCCCCCCCCCCCCCCCCCCCG
>JAPPJC010000022.1:23044-23626 GCA_028820455.1 Acidimicrobiaceae bacterium | reverse complement strand
TGAATACTCGCAGAACCTTGGGGCTCACAAGTGCTACAGCCATACTACATAATACTAGATTGAATACTCGCAGAACCTTGGGGCTCACAAGTGCTACAGCCATACTACATAATACTAGATTGAATACTCGCAGAACCTTGGGGCTCACAAGTGCTACAGCCATACTACATAATACTAGATTGAATACTCGCAGAACCTTGGGGCTCACAAGTGCTACAGCCATACTACATAATACTAGATTGAATACTCGCAGAACCTTGGGGCTCACAAGTGCTACAGCCATACTACATAATACATGTCAACTTGTATCGATTCGAGACCACGGAACGGGAAGACTGGTGAAGTTTTCAGATTAAGCCGCAGCTATGTTCTCCAGGTTGGCGATTCGTCCTTCAAACTTAGCCATCTGGACTAGCTTCTCAGTCTGGCTTTCGTGGGTTTCGTTCATTTCAGAAAGTTGAAGTTTGAACTCGTCGACATCCTTTCGGAGTCTAGTCAAAGCAATCTCGAGCTTGATCACACGGTCTTCTAGGCTGGTTATGCGGTCTTCTAGGCTGGTTATGCGGTCTTCTAGGCTGGTCT
>JAPPJC010000022.1:7664-22944 GCA_028820455.1 Acidimicrobiaceae bacterium | reverse complement strand
CAAAACGAGTCATGCGTTCCTCAATTCTGGTCTCAAAACGAGTCATGCGTTCCTCAATTCTGGTCTCAAAACGAGTCATGCGTTCCTCGAGACTGGCGATGCCTTCATTGGTTCTGGTTTCGAAACGACTGATACGTTCTCCGAGGTCAACTCCAAGCGATCGTATGTCGTTGCGAATGCTCTTTATGAAAAATCCGAACATACCGAGCAAACCTGCCCCGAAGATGCTCACGACTGTAGTTATTAAGGCATTTTCCATGGTCTTCTTTCCATTGTATTTAAATTATAGGAATGTCATGTGACATTTTCACATTCCCTCAGCGATGATACACCTTCTTTTATATTAAATTACATTTAACTTCAATTAATTTAATGTAAATTTAAGAGCACGTCAGTTCTCAACTTACGCCACTTTTTGGATTCGTCCCCCCCCCCATCCCCGCACACCCCGGCACTTCACGAACACTCAAACCAACCTCAGAATACCTCCGACAAACCCCGAACACGCCGTGACACATCAGGGCTAAATGTTGCGATCACGCTGCTTGTGGGTGTGTTGTCCGAAACGTCGTGATGCAACTGTAAGCTTATTCAATCCCATCTCGTGATCTGAATGGAGGTAGACACTATGAGACAACTAGTGCGATTATGTGATCAAGCAGAGCAGCTTGGAGGTATCGTAGGTCGGAGGATACTATGGAACAACTAGTGCGATTATGTGATCAAGCAGAGCAGCTTGGAGGTATCGTAGGTCGGAGGATACTATGGAACAACTAGTGCGATTATGTGATCGTCCCTGGGTTAGAGCTGTCAAAGGAGTTTATTTCCTTATGGTCGGCCTTACGGTTGCTGTGTATTTTGTCATATCCGCGACTCAGAACAGTGAAGTCGATGGGTCCGTTTGGAGCGTTGTCAACATTCTGCTGTTGGTAGCTGTTTTCGTGTTGGCTTTGTCCACACTTCACTGGAAGTTGACAATACCCGCCAGTGATTCGGTGACACGGGGTTACGTGGAAGCTAACGTTTCTTTCTATCTGACGGTGGCTTTCGGTTTGGGCCTTGTTTACAACTATCTGGCATGGAAAGTGGTACCTTCTACTAGTGCTTTCGTTCTAGCACTCTTGTTGATCTCCAATGGAATACGCCTGCTGCGGTCGGTCCGTTCTGGCGGTATCGCAAGTCCAAACCAGCAAGGCCAGGGTGAACAGCGAACTCCATAGGTGATTATGGCAGTTTCGGCTATAATGATCGGTGCGATGATCCGCTATCGAGTGTGAGATTGCGCGATCAGCAGTCAAAGATTTTTAGGCAGAGTGGACTTTTAAGGCTTTCATGCTTTTGTATCGGCGTCATGAACGGGTATCTCCGAATGTGCAGCTAAAAATCTGGGTGACGTGACTTGTTTATGCAAAAGTTATCGCCAAACACATAACTCGCATAACTCATGGTAAACTATGTTGAAATCGGTGTTGTAGTGCCGGATGCTGCGCTGGCGTGTC
Organism: Acidimicrobiaceae bacterium; assembly: GCA_028820455.1. GTDB lineage: Bacteria > Actinomycetota > Acidimicrobiia > Acidimicrobiales > Aldehydirespiratoraceae > JAAXHB01. Next base: position 21,445 of record JAPPJC010000022.1, on the reverse strand, counting down.
AGCTGGTGAGCTGCTCACCGATGGTGCAAGCGAACGAAGGCTCTGCATTTTGTGGTTTGGGTTCTGCGATTCAGGAGAGATGACCAATGGATCGACTCACCAATCCTTACAGGCCAGGTGCTGGGACACAGCCTGCTGTGCTTGTCGGACGGGATCTGCTAATCGACGATTTCGGTGTGACACTGCGACGAGCTTTAGCTGGTCAACCTGGCAAGAGTTGCATGCCTTTGGGGCTTCGGGGTATGGGGAAGACAGTGCTACTCAATCGCTTTATGGAAGTGGCGCGCCACGAGGGGGTAAGCACGGCTGTCATAGAAGCGTCCGATTCCGGGAATTTTAGTAGCCTTATTGCGATTCGCCTTAGACGGATTCTTCTGAAACTGGCTTCAAAACCCGTACGACGGGCGGTGACAAGAGCTCTGGGAGCACTAAGGTCGTTCGTCTGGCAGCTGCCGGACGGTTCGGCTATCTCAGTAGGTGTTGAACCAGTGCTCGGTGTGGCAGACTCAGGCATGCTGTCCGAGGATTTAGCTGATCTGCTCATCGCCGCGGGTCGGGCGGCCCAAGCCTGCGGGACCGGTATCGTTCTGGCTGTCGATGAGGCTCAATACCTCGACCACGATGAAATCGGAGCTCTTGTCGGTGCAGTGCATCGTACATTGCAACTGGATCTTCCTGTGGTGCTTGTGGCTGCCGGGCTGCCTCAGCTGCGAGTCCTGGCTGGTGAAGCGCGCACTTACAGTGAACGGCTTTTCACTTTCCCTGAGCTCAGTGTCCTAACCGCCGAGCAGGCCCGTGATGCTCTAGTAATTCCTGCCGAGGTGCAGAATGTCAGTTTCGACTCTGAAGCGGTCGAGCTGATTTTTGATGAATCAGGTGGTTACCCCTACTTTCTTCAAGAGTGGGGTTACCATTCCTGGAACGCAGCCCCGGTAAGCCCGATCACTCTTGACGACGTGCGAGCTGCTGGCACCAACGTGATCGACATGCTTGATCGTGACTTCTTTCGCGTGCGTTTCGACCGTCTGACTCCCAAAGAACGCGAGTATCTTCGAGCGATGGCTGAGTTGGGTCCAGGCCCACATCGATCTGGTGATATCGCGATTGAGCTCGGTGTGAAAGTTCAATCGATGGCACCCCGCCGCTCCGCTCTTATCGCCAAAGGAATGATCTACAGCCCCGCACACGGAGACACCGCGTTCACAGTTCCCCTATTCGACGAGTTTCTCAAACGAACCTTCTCCACATTCGAGCAAACCGCATGAGACCACACAGACTGTCTCAGGAGTCACAATGAAGTCGGATTTGACACCGAAATGCGCGCCGTGCCAGTGCAGCACCTGCATGCAGAACCCGTGGAAGGTGTTTATACAGGTTCGTTCCACGATGTTCGATACCAGGAAGGCTGTGGCTGCTTTTGACTCGCGTCTACGGTGTGGGTGCGCTGGTAGCAGCAGAGATACCAGCCGACACCAGCTGACACCGACCCGAGGTTTACCATCAAAGCCCGCTACGCCATGACCAACGGCACAGCACCCATACAAGCCAGCAGCAGACGAGTCAAGTGACACCGCCCCGACCGCGGTGGGAACCATCGGTCTCAACAAAGCGATCCACACAGCAGCCATAGCACAAATCTCAAGACCAGACACCGAAAGCAGAAACGATACGAGTAACCGACAAAGTCGTTGAAAGCATATAGCACAAATCTCAAGACCAGACACCGAAGGCAGAGCCTACTACGACAGACGCCTACAACGCGGCAAAAGCAAACGAGAGGCCATACGCATCCTCAAACAGCGCACATCAGACCGCATCCGCACACACCACCAAAACGACCTCAAACACAAAAAAACAAAGCTAAGATCGGCATAGAAGCTCACCTAGAGAACTCAACCGTCTAGGACGCACCCTAAAATGCTGAAAACCCAGATCTCCTAGCACGCAGCCCGCGCCACCAACACTCCCCACCGAAACCGCGAACAACCTCAAGCTGTCACGGCTTAACCATTTCAATGAACGTACCATTCGATTAGATGCAACATCTGCAACCATCATTGCTAGATGTTTCTTGATTTGTCTAGTCGTGTTGATTAGCGTATTCGTGGTGCGGGTTTTGCTGGTGGTCTGTGTTTAGTGTGGTTAGATGGCGGTTGGCATTTTGAAGAAGATGGCGACTAGTAGCCCTATAACTGCTGCACAAGTCGGTACTGCTAGGGTGAGTCCTAGTGTGATGAATTGTCTGGTTTGCTGAGCGATTCCAAGCCTCATTTCGCCGCGGACTCCTTTCATTTCGCCGTGGATTTCTTTGATTTCAGCTCGGATTTCTTTGAATCCGGCGTCCATTTTTGTGTCCAGCCGATCGATTTTTGTGTTCAGGCGGTTTTCGACCATTTCTAGGTCTTTCCTGACCATTTTGATGTCTTTGTCGATGTCGTTTTTCAGTAGGGTTAAGTCGTCTTTGGTGGCGAGCTGCTCAGTGCGGATTGGGGGTATATATGCCATGAGGGTTCTTGCTGCGTCTGTGCCGAGGGTTTCTTCGAGTTGGCTGGTGAGCTCCATTCGTTCCAACTCAGTTTGTGGTGCTGCTACCATTGTATTTTATTTTCCTTCGTATTCAATAATCCCCATGCCCACCGGGTTTGGTTGATTGCTAAACAATGTACATAATAAATATCTATTATACACAGAAATAGTTGTGATTGCTTATTTTTCAGGTGCGATTGTTCACACTTGGTTGTGGTGATCAGCACCAAAGATCGCATCCGTGCGTTCCTGTTGGAACATGTTGGTGAGATTGTCAGCGGTGGGCAGATACAATCCGTTGTATCCGATGCTACTGTTTACCCGGAAACCTCCCCGACTCGAGGCCACTCCAAGGCTACTTGAATGAGGTTAGATGTCACATAAATGTGAGATGGCAGTTCGGGCAAATATGAAATACGAGGAGCGCAGTCTGGGATTGTCGAGCAGATTAGCGGTTTGGGGCGACTGTCACAAGCTTATTCCACGGGTATCAGATAAATGACCGTGAAAATAAAAACCCACACTATGTCAACAAAATGCCAGTAAAGACCAACGACCTCTACGGTTTCAGCGTTGCGTTGAGTGAGGTTGCCTTTCACTGAGATGATGAACAGCGACATAAGCATGATAATCCCGAGGCTCACGTGCACTCCATGGAAACCGGTGAGAGCAAAGAATGCGCTACTCGCTGGACTGGTTGTGAAGCCTACACCCTCACGAACGAAAGCAGTGAACTCGTAAACCTGTCCACCTATGAATAAAGCCCCGAGCAGAGCGGTGGCTAAAAGCCAAACACGGCCTGCCTCTCGGTTGTCTTGCGAAACAGCTGAAAGGGCTAACACCATCGTGAGTGAACTCATCAACAGCACAAAAGAGCTCACGGATGTGAAAGGGATGTCAAAGACTTCGGCGGGTAGCGTGCGTCCGTTACCGCGTGTTTTGTAAAGCAGGTAGGTGGATATCAGGCCACCGAAAAGCAGACACTCCGATCCTAGGAACACCCACATAGCTAGTTTGGTGTTCGATAAATTGGTGGAAGTTTGCTGCTCAGTCATCATAGGGTGTTGTGGATCATGGGTTGCTGTGGATTTTGGGACTTGAGTCGCTTGTAGGTCTTAGGTCTTAGATGGCTTTGAGTCTTGGATCACGGGGGTGGGGTCTTATTACGGTCTTCTAAGCAACTGTTAGTTGCTTGTTGTCTTTATTATCGTCAGGGCTTTCACTTGCGCTGTCTTGACTGTCTTGGTTGTCATGATCTTCAGTGTGGGCATTATCATCGTCATGCTGGAGGTGGTCGTGGTCGTCATGCTGTGTGTCGGGATTATCTGCGGGTTCCATAGCCCAGGAATACAGCGAAGTCAAAACTATTAGCCCACCAACCAAAGCCAGCCACAAGTTGAAGATGATACCGTAACCGATCAACGGAAACCCCACAGCAACAGCTAAAGGCCAAAACGAAGGCGACGGTAGGTGAACCCCCTTAGCGTCACCAGTTTGCGCCGCTTCCTCGGCAGTCACCACAGAGACGACTTCACCTTGTTCGTTTTCTGCGTATTTGCGATGCCACCATTCGTCGCGGGTATGCACGCTGGGTATGGTATCGAAATTATGCACAGGCGGTGGCGAAGGGATCATCCACTCCAATGTGCGGGCGTCCCAGGGGTCGGGTCCTGGTGGTTGCAGGTAAGGCGAACCACGTTTGGATTTCCAGACGTTCAACAAAAACAGAAGCACAGCAAAAGCGATAAGGAAAGAACCCACCGTAGACACCATATTCCAAGCTTCAAAACCGTAGCCGGTTGCGTATGTGTCTATACGTCGAGACATACCCTGCAAACCAAGAATGTGCATCGGTCCGAACGTGAGATTGAACCCCACTAGCATAATCCAGAAATGCCAGTTACCTAAACGTTCGTTGAGCAGGTATCCCCATATTTTAGGCCACCAGTAGTAGATGCCTGCGAACATGCCCAGCACTCCGCCGCCAAAGATTACGTAATGAAAATGGGCTACAATATAGTAGGTATCGGTCTGCTGGGTGTTTGCTGGTGCCACCGAATGGGTCACCCCGGAAAGTCCGCCGATGGTGAACATCGCCACAGTGGCTACCGCAAATTTCATTGCCACAGTAAAACGTAGCTTGCCGTCCCACATGGTGGCCAACCAGTTGAGCACTTTCACACCTGTCGGCACCGCGATGAACATAGTAGACAGCGAGAAAGCCGCCACAGAGAGTGGGCCGATGCCTGAGACGAACATGTGATGCGCCCAAACACCCCAACCCATGAACCCGATAGCGATCCCGGAAGCCACCATGAACTGGTAGCCGAAAATCGGTTTACGGCTGAACGCGGGGATAACCTCAGAAATGATTCCGAAACTGGGCAGAATAATGATATAAACCTCAGGATGGCCGAATATCCAGAACAAATGCTGCCAAAGCAGCGGATCAGCACCGGCGTCGGGGTTGAAGAACTGTGCACCGAACAGGCGGTCGAACATTAGCAGGAACAAAGCAACCGTTATCACCGGAAGCGCGAAAAGCAGCAAAAACTGGGTTATCAGAAGCATCCAAGTGAGTATCGGCATACGCATCAACGTCATGCCAGGTGCTCGCATATTCAAGCAGGTGACAATCAAATTAACCGCAGACACCAGCGAAGCGATACCCAGGATTTGCAGGCCGACAGCGTAGAAATCCACGCCATGGCTAGGAGAAAAAGCAACCCCGCTGTTAGGCGAGTAGCAGAACCATCCGCAGTCGGCTCCGCCTCCACCCACAATCCATGACGTGTTCAAAAAAATCGCACCCGACAGCCAAATCCAAAACGATAAAGCGTTAAGCCTGGGGAACGCTACATCACGTGCCCCTATCTGCAGTGGAATAAAATAGTTAGCGAAAGCGGCGGCCAAAGGCATAATGAAAAGAAACACCATGGTGACGCCGTGCATGGTGTAAACCTGGTTGTAAACGTCAGCACTCAACACAGAACCGTTGGGTGCTGCTAGTTGCAGGCGAATAAGCAGAGCCTCAACTCCTCCCACCAGAAAGAAAAACATAGCCGAAACGCCATATAAGATGCCGATCTTTTTGTGATCGACAGTGCTCAGCCAGTCTCGCCAGCCTCTGCCACCTTCAGGGCGGGTGAACACACCAAGTGGACGCTCCACAACGTCTTTGCCGGTTGTGTTGGCGGAGTTGTCGCTGACAGTATCGGTGGCGGAGTCGTTGTCGGTGGTACTGGAGCCGGTGGCGGTTGCGTTTACATCAGCGGCGGCGGTGCTGTCAGCCGCGGTACTGGTACCAATGCCGACACCGGCAGCATTAGTCGCAGTGTTTTCGACTTCACCGGTGGGTTGATCTGTGTGCTTGTTGGTCATGGGGCTCGTGTCTTCACTCGACTTGGGTGGCTTCGATTATCCAGTCGGCAGGTTGTTCACCTAATATTCTCAGGTATTCCACTAGGTCGTCTATCTGTTGTTCGCTAAGGTTCAGGTTAGGCATACCTCGATACTGTTCACCTGGAACCGTGTAGTTGGCTTTAACTTCTTCGGGTGTGCGCAACCATCTTTCCATATCTCTGCGGTTAAATGACCCATCAGCGTTGTAAGTATTCAAGATACCCCCCGCAAATGTGGAACGGTTAGCAAAATGCGTGAGGTTAGGCGCAGCCTCTGAGGCCTGGTCTGCTCTTTCGTAGGTACTGTCATTCAAACCTTCCACCAGATGGCACGAGGTGCAAGTGCCGGCAAAAACTTCCTGGCCGCGAAAAACTGTTGTATCACTAGCCACAAGCTTAGGGGCGTCTTGCGTGGTACTGTTGATCCAGTCCTGGAATTCTTCATCCGAGAGTGCCACCACCTGCATCTGCATACGAGAATGAGACAGACCGCAAAACTCGGTGCATTGTCCGAAGTAGACCCCTCGCTCGCTGGCTTCGATCTTCCAAGGGGAGAACCGGTTGGGAACAGCGTCACGTTTTCCGTTTAGAGCGGGAATCCAGAATGAATGTATCACATCTCTTGAGGTGATGATAAGTTCGATTTCTTCGCTTATGGGGATCATCATCTGACCAGAAGTCACGATATCAGCTGGTGGCAAGTTCTTGGCATCACCGATTTCCCGCAGACTCTCAAGCGTGACCTGATCGTTGAAATAGTAGCGAAACTCCCACCACCACTGGTTGCCGATCACCACCACTGTGGGTTCCCATAGTATGCTGACACCATCGACTACAACATCAGCAGCGTTGGCTTTGGTGCTGTTTATGGTGGGTGTCGCCCAAATCATCAGGGCAGCCACCACTAGCATAGTGAAGAAGAAGCCCGCGGTCCAGCTCCACTCCAGCGGGGTATGTCCGTGTGTTTGAGCGGGCCAGCCGGTGTCGTCTTCGTATTCGTTGACGCGATACTTTTTGATCAGCCAAAAAAGAACTATCCCGATGAAGATCAAAACCAATCCAGCAATGACGAAAACCGGAACCACAGCTCGAGAATGCAACTCCTCGGCGATTGCTCCTTGCGGGGCGAAAGTATCAAGTTCGGCATCTGAAGCGCAGGCACTGGCAGCTGTCAAAATCAAGCCGACCAGTATCGATAGCACCTTGATCCGGGGTCGACTATGCATGGTTCGATTCATGATTCGACGCTGCTGGTGTCGCTAATGCCGGAGTGGTTCTCATCGATGTTGCCGTCGATGGGGTTATGAGTTTCACTGGCATCATCAGTGTCGGTTTCATATAAGGTAGAATCAGATGACGACTCGGGATGGTGAAACTCGCGTTCACCTTTTATGGCAGCCAGCACACCTCCTACCAGCAAAACAAAGCATGCCAAAATAGCTAACTCGGGAATGAATTTGCGTGCAAGTTCGGGCCAAGCCACGTATACGGAAGCATAAGCCAAGATGATTACGGCTATCACGCTGGTTGCAAGTACCGCTCCAAGTGCTGAAACCGTTAGAAGTATACGCGAAGCGGCTAACACTACTATTCCAACGGCTAAGGCCCCGAGGACAGGTATTTCGATGGGAGCCATTATACGATTACGAAGCATGCGATTAGCTTTCGTGTCGCCGGTCACGCGATCCGCCCAAGCGTCCATGGTCCACTCCACCACAACCAGGCCGACCGTAGCAAGACCGAGAACAAAAATCGCTGGATGAAGCACGAGTCCGATTACGGTTGTGCCAATTCCAAAAGCTGAAACAGTGGGCCACCAGCTGGCTTTGACAGCCCTCTGGGGGGGTATGGGTATTCGGTCGACGTTGAGCAGTTCTGCTTGGGCTTCTGCGTCTGCGTCTCGAAATGCTATCAGGGCAAGGCTGATGACTAGTGATACCGTCGCCAAGGCCAGCAGGATGCCGTAGCCGGTATGATCGCCCACACCACCTTTCCAGCCCACAGAAAGCGGGCCCACGTGATTGCCGCCGCTAGTATAGCCATACACGATTGCGGCAGTAATGAGCACGACAAAAAGCTTGAAGAAAAACTTGAAACCAGCTGTGAACATTAGACGTCTTACGTGCCTCTACTTACTCAAATACTCGTTCAAACATCCAGACTTATTTTATTTGGTGACGAACACCGTATACCACACCAATGCATAGCACACGACCGTAGCATGCCAAAAGAAGGCTGACGCTTGAACAATGTTTGCTAGTTCTTTACCGAATGTTCCTGCCAAAGATCGCACAGTCGCTATGATCATCGCAATCATCGCAACCACCAGCATGGCAATGAAAGCACCTGTAACCACATAGAAGAACAGTGCAGCTTTGGAGTCGTCAATAGCAAGACCGACGTCCTGGTAAACGAACCAAAATTGGTTTAACACCGCCACTCCGAACAGCAGAGTAGTACCCAAAGCCATGAATTGGTGTGGCCGATCCTCGGTTTTAGCTGATTGAACAGCCCATTGCACGGTTACAACAGACAACAGTAGCGTCATCAGCATCATACTGGCTGGACCCAACTGCAAGCTGCCTTCAGTGAACCAGTCTTGCCCTACAATTCGGGCTTGCTGGCGGTGCCGCACGTATAACGCCACCAGTGAACAGAAAGCAATAAAAGTGGCACTGGAGGCGAGCAAAGAACCAATCAGCACAGTGCGGGGCCGAGTGGGAACCGGCGAAGGTAGTGAGGTGGTTTTCATGATGATCAGGTTGTGCTGGCCATCTCTTGTGACGGCGTGTGCGCGGTGACTTGTTGAGGGGTGCGACCGAAAGTTGTGAGTGCTTCTATACTCAGCATCAAAAGTCCTGCGGCTACAAGCGATAAGCCCAGGCAAGAAGCAAATGTCAAAAATGCGGCAATACTACCGGTGTCGAAAGTTTGAACAAAAGCACTGGAGACGTGTTGGGCTTCAACCTGCGAAGAAAGCGGACTTTCCACATCCAAAGCAACTTCGGGAAGCAAAACGAAACTGTCAGCTCCGAGTACTCCTGATAGAGCATCTGCTCCGGTTAGGCATAAACCACCGGTTAGCAGCAGAATTAAAATAATTTGATTCATTTTTTCTGGTACCAGGGTGACCCCGAAAAGTTGATACGACCAATGACATATTCCAGCGACTGCTGCTATGATCCCAGCAACTGCTAATGCGTTGAAAACACTTGTGGTTATGGTGCTTTCCAGTAGTTCGAATGGTTCCAAAACTCGCAACGCCCCAAATACGGTAGCAGCCACAAGCATGAGTGTAAGTGAAGCAGTTCGTGTGTTTTTGACTCGTGGTAGGCTGAACATGTTCGCGCTGAAAGCGAATACCAGCAGCATGATTGCCATTGCAAACACCACATAAGGCAGCTGATAGCGAGGGTCAGAGGCAACGGGCATGCCATCGGCTGTGAGGTTGCCGGCCACAAAGAAATCTTGCAACCAGCCACCGATTGATAGGAAACCAAACAAGCCCACAGCAATTGCCCCAAAGGTCGGCCAGGGTGCTTTCCTACCTGAGGCTGCGTAAAGCAGTTCCAAAATGATTCCTAAAGCCGGTATGGCTAACGCATACACTGCCGGTGGTTCTGTAATCCAGTCAAGTTGAAGCCATATGTTTTCGTCTTCTGATACGGCGAATGAGGTGGCCTGTCCTCCATGCAGGCCAGTGTAAATAAGTGCGATGTTAGCTATGACGATGGGAAAAGTAGTTAGCCACACAACTGAAGCAACCAGCATCGACCAGGTGAAAGGCGGGACATTTTTAAGACTCATGCCGGTCTCTCGCAGTGATATGATTGTGGTTGCTATCACTAGAGCAGCAAGCAGCAGGCCACATATCGTCATACCAGTACCCAGCAATGTCAGGGATACAGCATCGGTGTTGTCGGGTGTCACGTGATAAAGCGAACCCCACCCACCCCCACCGAGCACTGAAACGACCATGATAGTCGCACCGATCAGCCAACACCAGAATGCTCCCAGCGCGGCCCTTGGAAAGGCTAGGACATCTGCGCCTATTTGTGAGGGTATGATAGTCATGCCCAATCCGATTAATAGTGGTAGCAGCACCAGAAATATGAAAGACATTCGGTACAGCGTCCACATTCTGAACCAATTGTTGGGATCATCGAAAACCATGAAGCTGTAATGGTCTGCTCTTAAGCGAAAAAGATGGGCTATGTGTTCTATGCGAAGTAGCACTCCGAGTACGGCAGTGGCAAATGCGCATAGTAGAGACAACACGATGAACATGCGTCCTATCAGAATGTGGTCACTTGTTGCGACCAGGCTACGCAGTGATAATGATCGTTTGCCCTGGGCGGCTATGCGTCCTATCAGGGTATGGTCGTTTGTTGAAGCCGGTTGCATCATCGCGGTCATGGTATTTTGATATGAGGTGGAGGAAGCAGTCATAGGAGGAAACGACGGAAACGACATTTATAGCATTTTAATAGTTTTGAGTAGCCGTGTGCACCTAAATCATTCCATTCACGACAACAAGCTCATCGATTACGATAGCAGCAAACAATAAGAGTACGTAGGTTATCGAGAACCTGAACACCTGCATAGCCTTTTTTGTGTCTAGACAACGCAGCAACTGTACAGCGAAGAAAGTGAAAACCGCTCCCAAGATTGCCGCAGCTGTCCAATAAATCAATCCCATGTCGGCTACCCATGCAAACGCAAACGTGAATAGCCACAGGATTATGGTGTATCTGAGAATACGCTGGGCTGTAGGAGCAATCCCTGCCACTGATGGCAGCATCGGTATATCTGCCGTTTTGTAATCGGAGCGATAGCAAATGGCGAGAGCCCAGAAATGCGGGGGAGTCCAGTAGAACACGATGACAAACAACAGTACAGGAGGCCAATCGAGGGTGCCGGTTACTGCTGCCCAACCCACTAAAGGGGGTACCGCTCCGGCTGCACCACCGATCACGATGTTCTGGGTGGATGTGCGTTTAAGCAACAGCGTGTAGACGAGCACATAGAACAATATGGCAGATGCCGCTAAAACAGCTGCTAGTGGGTTGACCAAAAACCACAACCATGCACAGGAACCTACAGTGAGAATGCCGGCGAACACTATGGCTTCGCGAGTTTTTACGGCACCGGTAACAAGCGGCCTGTGTCGGGTTCTCGCCATTTTTTTGTCGATATCCTGATCGAGGATCATGTTTATGGTGTTGGCTCCACCTGCGGCTAATGAACCTCCGATGAGAGTTGCGGCAATCAGCCAGAAAGACGGCACTCGGCCCTCTGCTGCTACAATCATTGCCGGCACAGTGGTAACAAGCAGAAGTTCCACGATACGTGGCTTCGTAAGAGCTAAAAAGGCTGCAGCTTTGCTATGTTGCATTTGAAACCATGCGTCCGTTAATTTATGCTCGACTTACACGTCTGGCTTTATGGTCTTTGGCTGTCATCGTTGTTACTGGCACAACCGTCCGTCTCACCGGTTCTGGTCTTGGTTGCTCAGATTGGCCTACATGCGAAGAAGATAAGCTGATAGCACCACTTGAATACCATGCCTTGATTGAGTTCGGCAATCGGATTATCACGGGACTAGTAGCTGCTGCGGTTATAGCTGCCGTTTTAGGTTCGCTGAAACGAAAGCCCCGACGAAAAGATTTGGTGGTATGGTCATTTGGACTGGTAGCTGGAGTATTGGGTCAGGTATTGCTTGGTGCATTGTTGGTGAGGACTGAGTTGGATCCACGTTTTGTGACAGGCCATTTTTTGCTTTCAATGGTGTTGTTGTGGAATGCGGTTGTCCTTGACATCAAAGCTCGTAGGCCTAATAACGATAACACCCCGGATAACGATAGCACTGAAGTCGATAGTCGGAATGTGGGATTAAAGATCAGGCTATTGTGTTGGAGTGTGTTTACGGCAGGAGCGGTCGTACTTGTTTCGGGTACGCTTGTTACCGGCTCCGGCCCACATGCTGGCGACTCCCGAGCTGAGCGTCTGCCTCTATTGGTGAGAGAAGTAGTTCGCGTGCATAGTGGCCTTGCTGTGAGTTTATTGGTCATGGTCATGGTATCCTGGGTATACTTGCGTTCGTTTCAGTTTCAGTTTCATTCTGGTTGCGCTCGTAAGTTTGGAAATATAGCAGCATTACTGGTGCTGCAAGGCATTGTCGGTTATACGCAGTATTTTTCGGGGCTTCCTCCTTTACTTGTAGGTATCCACGTGACTTTAGCGTCGTTGATATGGATTGAAATTGTAAGAGCTACCAATATCGAGGTCTGGATGTTTGCAATGAATACCATCAGTTTGGATACTGAAACCAGCACTGATTCAGCAAGCTCAGATGCAACTTGAAAGTTAGCAGGTGTTAAGCAGTTAGAGAGATGGACACTGGGGGCAGCGAAGATATTGACGGAGCTTTGGTGATCAGATCAGCGGTGATCGCACCAGTCAGAGTACCGGTGGACACACCTGTGGTTGAGCCCGTCAGAGAACCGCTCAACAAGAATGCACCGAGACTGAGCAGGCCTTGGAAAGTGATCGTGTGGGATGATCCGGTCAACTTGATGTCGTATGTGACCTTCGTGTTTTGTAAGATTTTCGGATACTCTCAGGCAAAAGCACGGAAACTAATGATGCAAGTGCATACGGAAGGCAAAGCCGTAGTATCGTCGGGTGCTAAAGAAAAAGTGGAACACTATGTTTTTCATTTGCATGCACACGGCCTTTGGGCCACCATGGAACAGGACCGCTAGTTGATGCTGACTTGCGGTAGTTGCCATTGATCTGGCATGGCCTGTTAAGCTAGTGAAGCGTTTTAAACCCCAACGAAGGTTTTGGCATTCCAAAGACGGTGTGAGGGTTGACCTATCCAAACCGGAGCAACGTTTGTTGGCGGAAGTATTAGAACAATTCCGACATCTTTTGTTCAGTGGCAGCGATCCTCACTTGGTTCGCCTCGAACCTCCCGCATGCTTGGAAGATCCCTTCACCGAGCTCGAATATCGGGCTATGGCGGCCAACCATCTGCTGCAATGTCGACTAGAAGCCATTGAAATAGTCGAAAACGGGTTGCATGAAAATATTCTCGATCCTGAAATGGTTGCGGCATGGATGCAGACGCTCAACGGGGTGCGACTTTACTTGAGCGAGAAATTAAGGCTTCATGCCGATAAAAAGCCCCCGTATGAACCGACTGACAGCACTGTTTCAGCCACTTCTACAACTGCAAAGCAGCCGCAAGTCGCTGATCAGCTGAGCTCATCGGAAGTTCAAGGTGATACCATTGTTTCAGCCACTTCTACAACTGCAAAGCAGCCACAGGTCGCTGATCAGCTGAGCTCCAAGTTAAGCCTGATAAGAGTCTACGAATGGCTGGGGGTACTTCTAGAGGAACTGGTAGCAGCTGCCACTGCAAGCTTGCCGGATGAAACCAGTTGATGCTGCTTGGGTGGCTAGTTGGTTTGTTGTAATCAGTTTGTACAATTCAATTGGCTTATAAACTAGCAGGGTTCACAAACTGGCAATAAGCTTGCAACCCGGTCTTAATCTAAGCCCCCATCGTCTAGTGGCCTAGGACGCTGGCCTTTCACGCCAGTAACACGGGTTCGAATCCCGTTGGGGGTGCGGATAGCTTTGGCTTGGGCCGGGGCTAGTACTTTTACTGAAATCGGAGATGGTCGGGAAGAAACTTTTCTGAGGGAGATTTTATTTTGATCAGGCTTTTTGATGCTATTAGTTGTTAAGCTATGCAAGCTCACGTGGAAGCTGTAGCGTACAATTACTTTTTTAGGTCCTGTAGATCAGTCTGGAGTGATCGCCACCCTGTCAAGGTGGAGGCCGCGG
>JAPPJC010000022.1:0-7628 GCA_028820455.1 Acidimicrobiaceae bacterium | reverse complement strand
CAGTTGGCAGAGCGTCCGCCTGAAAAGCGGAAGGTCCGCGGATCGACGCCGCGCTCGACCACTTTAAGCTCGACTTTTCAGATGATCACGCCTTCAAGGCAGAACTCTCACACATCAGCCCCGAAGGTTTTGGGATGATGGTAAACCGCTGATCGAATGTCTCCGTCTTTCACTGCCAGCTCCCAAATAGACGCTTTTTTGCAGCGGTGGCGGTCGGGGATGTCTAGCCCATTTTGGGCTAACGTCCATATCACAGCTGGTATGACATCGCCGTGGCTAGACAATACGGAATCCCCCGGTTTTGCAGCCAGCGAATTGAGAAACCCGATTGTTGCACTTACTGAAACAGCTTCAGCGAGTTGACGTGCGATCTCAATTTTCAAGCCTAGTCTTTCGGCTAAAGGAGCTACAGTTCCGGTGCATCTTAGAGCAGGGCTGGAAAATATGCGTTTCACCTGTTGAAGTGCAAGCTTGTCTGCAACGGCTTTTGCCTGTGATACCCCAGCAGGAGTGAGAAGACGCTGGAAATCTTCGCTGTGATCAGACAGGCGGGGACCGGCTACGGCATGTCGTACAAGATATAAAGCCATGCTCAATAGTTTAAACGCTGAACGTGATGCCTTGCTCTTACAGAGTGGTGTTCCACCGATCTTCATCATAGCTCAATGGATCTGTAGGCAAATGCGCACTATGTTCATCCACTATCCAATCATCACGACCGACCTTTATCACGACCGACAGTTTTCGAGGTCAACAGTTCGGACGTCGGCTGAGAGTGCTGGGTAGATTACGACGACAACACGGATTATGGCAGTAATACTAGGTGTTTCAGCTGGTTTCGGCGGACTAGGGGAAAGATTTACCGACCTACACTGGATTACGGTAGCAACACTGGGCGTTTAAGCTAGTAGTCTAAGCGGTGTGAGTGTCTCAGAAACAGATATTCGTGAAGCCCTGCGTCCGGTCGAAGACCCTGAACTGCACCGCAGCATCGTAGAGCTTGGTATGTACCGTGGTGCCAGTATAGAAAATGGCGTAGTGGGCCTGCACATAGCGTTGACCGTGGCGGGGTGCCCGCTGCGCAGCGAAATACAACGCCGGGTAGTGGATGCAGTGGGTGCTCTTGATGGGATTACAAGCGTAAAAGTGGATTTCACGGTTATGACCGACACAGAACGAGCTGAACTACGTTCGAAACTGCGCGGGCATTCCTCACAGGCCACGCCAGCAGGTACACAACAATCAGCTGCAAATGCTGGTAGGCCTGCCGAGGGAAACAGTGTTCCTTTTTCGGAGCTCGGCAATCGCACCCGAACACTGCTAGTCGCTTCCGGTAAGGGAGGGGTAGGCAAATCGTCGGTCACCGCTAACCTGGCTATCGCTTTAGCTGCCAAGGGAAAATCCACAGCTGTAGTAGACGCTGATGTGTGGGGTTTTTCAATCCCGCGAATGCTTGGCGTGGACAGGCCGCCCGTAGTTATAGACGATATGATCATACCACCGGAAGTGCATGGTGTGCGCTGTATGTCTATGGGGTTTTTCGCTCGAGAAGACCAGCCGGTAATATGGCGCGGGCCTATGCTCCACAAGGCTTTGCAGCAGTTTCTAGCTGATGTCTATTGGAACGACCCTGACTACCTGCTAGTGGATTTACCGCCTGGCACTGGAGATATTTCGTTGTCTTTAGCCCAGTTTCTGCCTCGAGCAGAAGCATACATCGTGACCACACCAAACATTACAGCGCAGAAAGTAGCACAAAGAGCTGCATTCATGTTTCAGAAAGTCAAGATAAAGGTTCGTGGTGTGATCGAAAACATGAGCTGGTTCACCGGTGATGACGGAAAACGTTATCACCTATTCGGAAGCGGCGGTGCCGCCGAATTAGCTGAATGCTTGGGAGTGGAACTTGTAGGACAAGTCCCATTGAGCATAGAATTAAGAGCCGGCGGAGATCACGGGCAACCTGCTATGGTGTCATCCCCCGACTCGGAAGCTTCAGTAGCACTTACTGCTATAGCCGATTGGATCGAAGCCCAAGCACCCACTAGACGCACCCACCCGGAGCTGAAAGTCCTTTAAGCTTGACAGCATGGAATCCCTGCGAGCTTGAAGTGCGCACGCGCAGAATCGCATACGCATAGAATCATAGAATCACACATGAAAGGAAAAGTCGTGGAAGTTCGCATCGGAATAGCCGAAACCCCCCAATCTGTAATCGTCAATTTAGGCGATGAAATTGATCACAAGAATTTGAAATCGAAATTAGAAGATGCTATACAAGGCAAGAATCCGGTGCTGTGGTTGACCGATAGAAGTGGCCGTGATATTGTTGTTGCTTCCGCAAGAATAACTCACGCAGAAATCGTGCCCTCAGGGGTGCACTCAATAGGATTCGGCTGAAATGGCAGGTTTTGATTGTTTAGCGTATGCGGGTTGAGTGTCTGCCAGTTGATTTGGCTGCAATGAAGTCATGCGTGTCTGCGCTGCTTGGTGGTGACGTGCTCAAGGTTTGTGCGCAATGCTAGTTGACTGCGGTTACTACTACGGGTTGGTGCTTCATGATTGATGGTGCTTGGTGGCTAGTGTGACAAGTCTCGGGTTGTTTCAACTGTGATGCGATGCGCTTGCAAATAATCGGAGGCGGCAACATGGGTTCAGCCCTTCTGCTGGGGCTTGTGAAACACGGCTGGGCTAAGCCTGAAGATTTGCATGTGGTTGAGCCTGACGCTGGTCGGCGGTTAGTGCTGCGGTCGACTGTTGACAAGGTTTCGATCGGATGCGAGACAGTTGTCGGAGTTGATGCGGTGATAGCGGTGAAACCAAAAGACGTTGATATAGTGTTGCCGGCGTTGACGACAGCCGAAGCACCACGAGTGCTTTCAATAGCAGCCGGCATTCGTTGTGAAGTCTTAGAAGCTGGTCTACCCGAAGGTACGCCGGTTTTGCGTTGCATGCCCAACACTCCGGCTCTAGTAGGTCAGGGTGCCGCAGCAGTAGCCGCAGGAAGCAGTGCAAGCGCAGATGATCTTGACTGGGCGGCCGGAATCCTCAAAGCAGTCGGCACGGTCGAAACCGTCGCCGAAGCAGACCTTGATGCTGTTACAGGATTGTCGGGCAGCGGGCCAGCCTACCTTTTCAGGCTAGCAGAGGTAATGATATCAGCCGGAGTCGAGCAAGGTCTTACAGCTCAGATGGCTCATCGCTTAACCTGTCAGACGCTCCTAGGGGCAGCTACGATGTTGGCGTCATCAGACGGTCACCCCGAAGCCTTACGTGCGCAGGTCACATCACCTGGTGGTACCACTGCTGCTGGCTTGGCGGTGCTTGAAGAAGCGGATTTTGAGGGACTCGTGGGACGAGTGATTTCAGCAGCTGTACAGCGTTCCAGAGAATTGGGCCGGATTCCGAAGAATTAGGCCGGCAGAATGCAAACCCACGATAAGAAACGCTCCGACCTGCCGAAAAATCAGAACACACAAAACACACGGAACACACAAGGCTGCAACCAAGGCTATAATACAGTCTCGTTTCTCTCCGATTTTGGTCTTGCTGACGAATTCGTGGGTGTAGTGCATGGCGTGATTGTGAACATCGCTCCGCGCGTTCGGATAGTGGACATCACTCACGGCATCACCCCACATGATGTGCGTGCTGGTGGGCTGGCATTAGCTCGAGCTGCGTCATATCTGCCTGCTGGCCTGGTTTTGGCTGTAGTCGACCCAGGGGTGGGCACAAGTCGTCGTGCTGTGGCTGTTGAGGTGGGTGACGGCAGTTCGATCTTAGTAGGCCCCGACAATGGACTGCTAGGTCCAGCTGTGGCGTTGGTAGGTGGTGCTGGTAGAGCGGTGGAACTAACCAACAAGCAATATCAGTTGCCTGGTAGAGACACTTTGGGTCATACTTTTGACGGCCGAGATGTTTTCGCTCCTGCAGCGGCACATTTGTGTATGGGAGTGCCTTTGCAAAACCTAGGCCCATCCATTGATCCTGCTGCTTTGGTGCCAGGTGTGTTACCAGTGAGCTATGAAGACGGCGAAGATCTTGTAGCCGAAGTTTTGTGGGTGGACCGTTTCGGTAATTGTCAGCTGAACCTGAGCGCGGAAGATATAGCAAGATTTGGGTCGACAATACAGATATCAACTGCTGAGGAGTTATGTTCTGCTGAGTGTTCACCAGCATATGGGGCCATTCCGAAAGGCCGGGTTGGGCTTGTCATAGACTCCACAGGCCTTGCCTCGTTGGCGATGTGCGGCCAGTCGGCCGCGGTGAAACTGAAACTGCACGAAGGAGCCCCGGTGCGACTGCGGCACCCCACCGATGGTCAGCTACCCAATACCGAAACTTCATCTGCCCGCAAGTCGAAAGCGGTTCCTGTGAGTGTGAGTTTGCGTGCTGATGCTGCGGTTTAGATGAGATAGGGGTATTGTAAGTTGTGAAGGTTCCTGTGAGTGTGAGTTTGCGTGCTGATGCTGCGACAACTAGAATCGATTTACACCCCGGCAACCTTTTGAATGGCGGTTAGCGCGGCTAAAATACTGGTAATGCGCAGAGTTGACAGATAGGGCTGAATAGGTAGAACCGGCAAATGAGACAAGGCACCGCTATTATGATCGTTGTATTGCTGGCAGCTATTTTTGCTGCCGGGGTCATCCAGTTATTCGTGCTGTCACGCTGAATCGAAGCACCGGGCCCGGGCCGCGTGGACTCTAATTATATCCTGATCTCGTTATATCCTGATATCGTTCAACAAGGAAATCAGGCCTGCGACTGACAGAAAACAAGCCCCGCCAGGCCGGATAACGTCAACTCGTGAGATTTTTCTGCTAGTATCTTTTTGTCATGTCTTTAGTAGTCGTTGGTTGTAACTATCGGTCGATCCCTCTGGAAACGTTAGAACGTTTGACGATTCCCTCAACATGCTTGCCCAAAATGCTTCACGGGCTTGTGAATTGCGATAACCTCAGCGAAGTTGTAGTGCTTTCCACTTGCCAGCGTGTGGAAGTTTACGTTTCGGCGGAAAGATTTCATGGGGGGTGTGCTGATGTGCGTGAAGCTTTGTCTGCGCAGTCTGGGTTACCTGCTGAAGTTGTGGCAGATGAACTGTATGTTTTCTACGATGAAGCTGCTGCCAGACATCTTTTCAGAGTGACCGCAGGCCTGGATTCGGTGGTAGTGGGTGAACATGAAGTGCTCGGCCAGGTTCGTGCGGCATGGCAGACTGCACGCAACGAAGGTACAGCTGGCACTGTCCTTGACACCTTGTTCAGGTCTGCTGTTGAAACAGGAAAACGGGTGCGATCTTCCACCGCTATCAGCTGGGGGATAACATCGCTGTCAGCGGCTGCAGTAGCTCTGGCTGAAGCACATCTCGACACGTTGAAGGGACGCAAAGCACTTGTGATTGGTGCAGGTGAGATGGGCGTGGGAGTGCTCAGGTCTTTAAAGAAGGCAGGGGTTGTCGAGCTTTTTGTGGCCAACCGTACTTTCCGTAAAGCAGAAAGCGTGGCAGCAGCCTATGCGGGGCAGGCCGTATCTTTGAATGACCTAACAGCGGTATTAACAGGCATCGACCTACTTATCACTACCACCGGGGCTTCTGAAATCATTGTTGAACACAGTGCTGTCAGCTTGGTGGCCAATAGTCGCAAAGAAGTGGAGTTGGTTATTGTGGATGTGGCAGTGCCCAGGGATGTGGACCCATCGGTAGGTTCTGTTCCCGGGGTGAAATTGTTTGACATGGACGACATCAGATGTTTTGTGGAGAAACAATTAGCCAACCGCAAACTTGAAATAGGTAGCGTGAAAGCCATTGTTGAAGAAAAGGTAGAACAATATCAGGCGAAAGTGTCGGCTCGTGCGGTGGCACCGCTTGTAACCGCTCTTAGAGATCACGCTGATGGGATTTGTACTTACGAGCTCAACCGTCATAAGTCTCGCCTTAGTGGACTTGACCCCAAACAGTGGGCTGCTGTGGAGTCACTGGTGAATGGTGTTGCCAAAAAGTTGTTGCACAACCCTACAGTTCGACTGAAAGATGCTAGCAGAAGCGTGCGGGGTGACCGACTGGCTGAGGCGTTGAGCGAACTCTTCGACCTCTAGCGAACTCTTCGACCTCTAAGCATTTCTAGTGACTTGTACAATCAATTCTAGGAACTTATGACAATCAGACTGCGAGCCGCTACCCGTGGCAGCCGTCTAGCTCTTTGGCAAACCAATCATGTAGCACGCCTGCTTAGCAACGCTTTTACTGGTGATCGTCGGTCGACAGTCGCATCCGCAGTGTCTGCGGTATCTGCAAAGCTAGGGGATGTCGGGGATACTTATGAAGGTATTCATGCACCGCAGGTGACTGTGGAACCGGTGATCGTTTCAACGCTCGGTGATCAGCAAGCTGAAATCCCTATCCACAAAATGGGCGGTAAAGGCGTATTCGTGAAAGAAGTTCAAAAAGCTGTGCTTGACGGTAGGGCTGATATTGCCGTGCATTCAGCGAAAGATCTACCTGCGGAGACTTTGACTGGTTTAGCATTAGCAGCTATCCCGAAGCGGGGTGATCCTCGCGATGCACTGGTGGGATGTCGCCTTGAGGAGCTACCTGTGGGGGCGACCGTTGCTACCGGTTCGCTGCGGCGCAGAGCCCAGCTTGCGGAGCTGCGGCCGGATGTCTTATTTGCAGAGTTGCGCGGCAATATTCCTACCCGGCTTGAGCGTGTTGACGACTATCATGCGATTTTTGCTGCTGCTGCTGCTCTTGAGCGGCTAGGTGCAGTGTTGGAAGTTTTGGATATATTGGAGCCTGAAGTGTTTTTGCCTCAGGCAGGCCAAGGTGCCATAGTAGTTGAATGTCGACAAGACGACCACGACTCCCGAGCTCTGCTTAGTGTGATTGAACACACCCCAACCCGTAGAACGGTAGACGCCGAGCGGGCTTTCCTGGCTGAACTGGGCGGAGATTGCAACCAGCCTGCAGGTGCTTACGCCACAATTGTGGATGACTCCGGAGTGGGTAGTGGATTGTCTGATGATGCTGCGAAAAAGTTGGAACTGACTGGGTTGATAGCTTCACTAGACGGGCAGATTGTGCTACGAGAAACGCGTACAGGTGTTGATCCGATGTCTTTAGGCCGAGAGGTGGCTCGCTATTTGCTTGACCATGCCGGTGGGGACAAAATCCTGAACGCTAACCGCGCACGAGCCTAAGGGTTGGGGGTGCTCGGGCGTGGTGTGGATGCACGAGTGGAGGTGGCTGTGGTTGGTGGATATGCCGTCGTTCGGGAGGTCTGTGTGGTTGGTTCTGTATGGTGTGAACGCCGCTGCCCACGCTGCACAGGTAGCTGATCCATCTCTGTGTGCTGCATCTCATCAACGTGGCTTTAAACGACGTGCGCCGGCGTGTGCAAAACGACACGCTAGTGCACCGCGGTCGCAGACACGAGACCCGCTGTACGAAGCCCGCAAACTGCCCATAATGACACGTGAACGCACCCAGCAGCACGGGTGAAACCAAACTGCGCTGCCTGCTGCGAACGGGCGACCCTCCGGAGAAGCACGCGACGCATCACACGCGAAGAAAACCGGCTCTTCGGAAATGGGCGGGCACTAGAGGGTGTGGTGTGTGAATGTGGTGG
>JAPPJC010000003.1 GCA_028820455.1 Acidimicrobiaceae bacterium | reverse complement strand
CCATGAGCACAGACTCCATGTCTACAAGTCTAGCAGTTCATTTACGAACAGAGCAGCTGCCGCTGGCTTAAAAGGGTGGATAGTCACTTGTAATTCCTTACTGGCTATTTGATGCTATTTTGGTTCAGCCATTTTATCACCTACTTTTACAGAAGAAAATGAAAAATCATCGAATGGGCTGAAAAATATTCAATAGCTGCTTGTGGATGACTGGAGTCAATGGTCACATCACAACCCTCGGAAAAGTTGTACTCGACATCTCAAGCAACTTCGGCTTGCGGCCTGCTTGCCGGTAAGCGATTGTCACAGCTCGAAGCTACCATGGTTCTTATGGTTACGTCCATGCAGTCTTCTGTGGATTCCGATGCTGTTTCTTATCCGGGTCGGGGTATCCATGGCGTAAATGAGGTAGCACGCCTGCTACGGAGTGGAAGAGCACGAGTTGAGGGGTGGGCTCGTCCACGGAAGGACAAACCACCGCTGTTGACTGGGGAATTAGCTGGATTGTTCAGTTTTTGGGATCTGCTCAGCTTGCGGGTTTTCGCTGAGCTGACACGGAGAGGAGTGCACCGTGACCATATCGCTAGGAACACCGAACATCTAGCGAGAGCGACTTACTCAAAGTGAAGGAACCGGTTGAACCTTAATGAACGCCGATATCCTGTTGCTCGCGCTGCGATCATAGGTATTGAAGGAGACAGAACACACCATGACTACAACTAACTCCGACACTGATACACAAGCAGGGTTCGCCCACTATTTCTGTGACGTTGATCCGCAACGCAAACGGGTGAGCAGAAATCTCAAATGGCGACAGTACCCTGCCGACGTTGTGCCGGCTTGGATAGCTGAGCATGACTTCCGTCCTCCTGACACCGTAGTCAACGCATTGACAGCAACGATCAAGGATTACGCCTACGGTTACAACGACTTGGAAAACGACGCTGCTTCCGCTTTTGTCGGTTGGGTTGGAGAACGTTACGGATGGGATGCAGACCCAGAACTGACGGATACGCATGTGGGTGCTCTAGCCGCGGTAACTGCGGTCATAACCGCCTTGACTGAGCCCGGTGACGGTGTGATTGTCACACCCCCGATCTACAACATGTTCCTGGAGATATGCCCCACGTCTCATCGGTGTCAGCTGGAATGGTTAATGCGTTACGATACGAACAATGGCTGGCATCTCCACCCCGACGACCTGGAAACGCTACTGAAAAACGAACCAAAAGCCCGCGTGCTGCTGTGGTGCAACCCCCACAACCCGACCGGATGGGTACCCGACCAGGAGGCATTAGTCCGCATTGTGGAGCTGGCACACACCTACGACTTCTACGTGGTGTCCGATGAAATACACTCCGATATCATTCATCCACCCGCGTCGTTCACACCGATGCTAACGATACCAGGTGCGGCCGAGAGAGTGATAACAGTTACCTCCCCGGCTAAGACCTTCGTCCTATCGGGGTTGTGTTTCGCAGTAACGGCCTATGGTGACGCTACCCTGCGCGAGCGGGTGCAGACTGCGCATCCTCCACTGCTGTTAGGCAATGCCCCACGCACCGGCCTAGACGCAGCGATAGCAGCATGGCACACTGGAAGCGACTGGGTTGACGCTCTCATAGCGGAATTGACCCAACGACGCGATCAGCTACAGGCCCGACTCACAGCGGAAGCACCAGAAATACGGTTCCATGCACCCCAATCCACGTTTTTAGCATGGCTCGACATGTCATCGTACCAGCTCGGTGTCACTCCCGGTGCTCACTTACTCGAACATGCCAGAGTGGCTGTGCAAGAAGGCACTATGTTCGGCACCAACGGAGACAACCACGTACGTTTGAATTTCGGGACCTCGCAGAGCATACTTGATGAGATCATCGACAGGATCGTTAGCTGCCTCAACGGCGGTTGTGCTTGACCCGCACCTCTGAGGGAACGGTATACTACATTTCATCGACCCCACAACCACCGGAGGGAGTCAGAGCTACACTTCGACTAGTTCAATGCGGTCTCCGTAGCGGCGGAGGTCCGCTATGTTGAACGTCAAAAGCCTGCGCTCCCTGTAAGCCAGAGTGACAGGCAAGTAACCAGAAGGATGCGATCAAGTGAGTTACACTCCGCCGTTTCTACCTAGGGCTCGCGATAACGACAAGTCTTTACAAGACCGAGTCGCTTGTGTCCGCAAGCTCCACGAAGATGCTGCTACTCGTGTCGAAAAAAGTATGTCGGTTTTAAACTGCGAGAAGGTAGATGGCATGTTACAGGCCACGATGATCTTGAGGTGGAGCTGCTGGGGCGTCGGATGTGCTTGGTGAACACTCAGGGGTCGGGTGGTCGGTTTCGATGAAACGTCGATAATGCGAAATTCGGGGAACATGTGTCACCACAGCTTCCGACGTACTCGGGCAACTAGCCGCTGATAGAACCCATGACAAGCTGATATCCGATTATCCATACCTGAGCCCGAGGAGCCCGTTTACTGGGAGGTTGGATGGGTGATCAGTTGTGGGGGCTTATCTGGCTCTTCGGAAATGGGCGGGCACTAGAGGGTGTGGTGTGTGAATGTGGTGGGGA
>JAPPJC010000040.1 GCA_028820455.1 Acidimicrobiaceae bacterium | reverse complement strand
CAAAGTCCTCGACCCCGACGACCTCCACATCTTCAAAATCCACTAAAATCTCATTTATACGTGTAGGATCACGTACCATAGGGTTCCTCCCGGAATCGCTAGTATTGTCACCTCCGATTATGGGGGGAACCCCACCAATCTCACACCCCCAAAACCCCCGACTCCACCCTCAAATCTGAAGAGCCGGAAATCTACGCTCCCGAATTATTCGGCCGCTCCCGCACCGACACGGTCATCGTGCAAGACCAGCGGTGAGCCTCACTGTTCAGCCCACAGACCACCGATTAGACACGTCTGCGGTCGAATCTGTCGCACTACTGAGACATCAACTGCAGTTCGCTGACGAAGACCGTTTAAAGCCACGACGTCACGTTCGACTATTTCTTGCTCATACGAGGATACAAGCAAGCCGCGGAGCTTGTCAGAATAGCGGATCAGATCTTGTTCTCTTCCAGGATGGCCACAGTTTTGCGAACAAAATGACCTTCAATCTCAACAAACGATGCCATACCGGTGGATTCCCGCCCAACACTCGGATTACAGCCTGACCGTCAAAACCAACCAGGACATACTTGTTGTCATGATGTATGATCAGCATGTGTGAATGCAAGTCTCAACAGGTTTGGTATACTATTAGTATTACTTCATTTCTTAGGAAGGAAAGGACACGATCAATGGCTACTGCGCCAGCAGTTAAGACTGATCAAGAATCTCCGTCTCTTGCCGATATAGACGTTGCGACAGGGCTTGTGTCCATCCCATCTGAGGACAAGGGCCACTTCCATGAGACCACTGAAGCCTTCATACAGTTCCTTGGAGCACAACCCCACGATTCAGTGAACACCTAATCCTTCAGAGTGCCAACACACTATGAGACTGCTACTTTCTTACACGACTACGCGCGGTTGACCCCTGTGCAGCGGGCTCGTTTCAATACTGCGCTGAGACGGTTTATTTCCGATCTGAGAGCAATGGAAGCAGGGGAACGTGATAGGTTCCGGCCTGGCTTGCGAGTGCGTGTGGTGCGGGGACAACCGGGGACGTTTGAGATGTCATGGGATAGTGATGGGCGAGCGACCTTCTCATTCGGAACTCCAATAAATCCAGGAAGTCGCCATGTGCAGTGGCACCGTTGTGGCAGCCACAACATCCTACCCTGATTGCAAACTCTCCTACTTTGATTACGAAGTCCCACAGTCTGTCGTCAACATCATCGCTCTGATAATTTCCACACTCTGGTCAGTGAATTGTTCAATTCGTCTGCCACCATAGTCGTTGGCTATGGCTGTACGGCCGACGTCTAGCCCGTTGATGAGCAATGGCACGGTCGTCGAAAAGGCGCAACGCGACAGTTGGGTGTTGTGCATTGCCGAAGCAGCTCGCGGGGTGTCGCTGCTGCACAAGAGATACCTCCACATCACGCGTGCCGTGTTGCTGAATGATAAGCTTGCGCGATGGGTCCGATCGCAGTTGTTTATCGTAGGGCATTGGTACGATTTCTCTGTTGCGTTAGTAGACCAATTTAGTGGGCTGTGTCACACCAAAGCCGTATCATTGATGATGTGATCTCGGGTAGTGCTGGCGGACTCGGCTGAGATACTAGTTTTGCTATGAGATCATCATCACCATGCGAGGAGGAAAGGCGATGACTGTTGTACGGATCGTGACTCGTAAACAGATGCTCGACGAACTCAAGGAGATACTTGAGGACGAGTACATAACACTTGAGGAGTTTGTTGCCGAAGGACAAGCCGACACTCTTGAAGATGCTTTCCATCGTGACCTTTGGCTCTACTACAGGGATTGGATCACTGGGAAGTGATGGAGACAACGTTGCGCGGCAAAACGGAGAAATTCGCAGACACACTCAACAGAATTGTCGAAGTCTCAATTGACACGGATATAAAGTTTCAAATATATATCGCTGAAGACGCTAAGCGTGCCAATCTGCAACCGATGAACCATCTGAAGCGTCGCTCTAATGGATTCCCGCTTGTCCGTCGGGGTGATGATCCCCAAGCACCTGCCTTGTTGCTTGTTGCAAAGTTCGTTGTCGAAATGGATGGGGAAGCAAAACATCTACAAGTCGCAAGTTCCACAATCGGCCTTTGGGTTGACGTTACTTGTGGTAGCAAGAGTCCGCGCCCACTGATACGAGTCGAATACGATCGCCGAAAGGAGGAGTATGACCGAACACTCGCGCATGTTCATCTCCATGCTCATTCTCCAGAGCTAGCTTGGATTTACGGATCGAGCGGACAGCCCGCTCTGGATCTTCATCGGTTGCATTTTCCTGTGGGAGGTCGGAGATTCAGGCCAACGTTGGAGGAGTTTTTGTTGTTCTTGGATCGAGAGAAGTTGTACACCAACTTCAAGATGGGTTGGAAACCGAAGGTACAGGAATCGCTGCAACACTGGGAAGAGATTCAAGCCGCAGCAACTGTAAGACGGTTTCCCCATACGGCGACCCACACACTGGAGAAACTCGGTTACACGGTCATTGCTCCAGTTACATAGGGCTCTCTCATGTGGTTTCAAGTCCGATGATTGATCTTGCTATATCAACCAATGCGGCAGTCAACGCGATGGATTGCTGTTAGCTGGTCGTTCTAGATCTATTGGTAATATGAATCATGGCTCGCTGCCGAGAATCCATCGTATTGAAAGTGCTGCCGCCACAGTGTCGACCAATGGGGGCAGACTACAGGCCCGGTAACGGACGCACCAGGTGATGCTGGTCGTTTGGCGGTGGTTGCTGATCCCACTGGTGCGATAGTGATCTTGTGGCAGCCTCTTAAGCATCATGGTGCTTGCTTGGTGAAAGAACACAGCACAACGAGTTGGAACGAACTGGTGACCAATGACGTGGGCGCGGCTATGGGCTTCTATTCGGTTCTGCTGGGTTGGTCTGGGGAACCGATGGGTGATAGTGGTCTTGTAGGTGTTCGACACGCTGGCAGCGGTGGCATAATCGGAAGTGTCACCTCGGCTTCCGAAGGAGTCGTCTCTCATTGGTCTGTTTACTTCGCTGTAGACGATTGCGATGCCATCGTTCGACACGCGCTTCGCTTCGGAGGTCGAGTCGTCGTCCCAGCAGCAGATATGACATCGGGCCGTGCAGCACAACTCGCCGACAAGCATGGAGTGATATTCTGGGTTATGGATTGCGGCTACTAGCATCCTGATTTACCGATTCGCCATATTTTTGCAATGGGCTTAGAGGTCGTGGCAAGCTCCTACCGGTCCCGCCAGGCTTACGAATCGAACTGCTGGCTTATCCGTAACGGCGGGAATTCTTCGTGCAACGTATGCATTTTCTCGGCACCAAAAACGACCGTCAGATCAAAAAACTCCTCTCAGCTCTCAGCAGAACCAACATTGATGATGTAGAACGAGAAGCACTAACAGCGATGCGCTCAACCCCTTTCGATCGGACAGATCGCCATCAAAATAGTCACCGCCACCGACATGGAAATGACCACAACAAGAGAGTTGTATCAGTAGTGTCAACCCCCCCCCAGTGTCAGCACCAAAACTCGCTTTCGCTGAGGAGAACCCCATGAACATTCCCACGATTGACATGAATACCGCCCTGGATCAGATTCCAGGCAATGCCACCTTAGTTGTGTCTGGACTTTTCAGATACAATTAAGCCAGTCTTTATACATCATAATTCTTGGGAAGGCCAGCTGACTACGTGCGCAGCGATGAAAAAGAGTTTCAAGAACACTTAAACATAGGTCGTGAGAACCAGGAGTTCATCTCGCTGGGCAAAGCGTGGTGTACAAACATTCGAGTCGACCGTGGTATGTGGGGAGTCGGCTTAGTTGAACAAGCCACTGGTCTTCCAATTACGGAAGGTAGTTTCGCGTGTGATTTCGCTAAGAATCCTAGCGGCGTATCTGGAATGCGGCTGGTTCAATCTGCGTTGGTCTTCTATGAGGATAACTGTCGAGGATGCGAACATCGTTCACCCGGCAATCTGATCCCAAACCTCGGTACTTGGGCCGAGCAGTTAATCACCAAACGGGAGCAGCGCGAGGAGGCACAAGCTGAGGAACAAAGAATTGTTGCCCAAGAACAGCAACAACGGATCGAGCATCGTCGGGTCGTGGGCGCAGCCCTTGATGCAGCTAGTCAAGAAGTTGTGGGTCTTATCAACAAACTGGACATTGACCGTTCAAACAAGAAAGCAGAAGAGTTGTTGAGAGCGACAGCACAGCTCACTCCAGATGCTTTCCCTGACGAAATAAAAGATCTATTATATGAAGACGCTCTCTTGTTGAAGATGCCGCTTTTCGTAGAAGTGCTTTCGGAACTTGATTATCAGACTAATCCTCCAAGGTTGCGTTCCCTGTGTGTGACGGCGGTTCGTGACAAATGGGCTATTGCAGAGGGATGCCGCTATCTCAGCAGATATGGAACGGTCGACAACGTCACAGAAGATTTGCTTGAAGTGGTGATTTTTCATGCAGTTCCACCAAAATTCCCCTGGGAGCGTGTGCCTGGTAAGCCTGCTGCACTGTTTCATTTTCACTCTCTCGCCCCCGAATCGGTTGAGACGAAGATCGCTGCTTTGTTGCGACACGGGGAGTCGAATAATAGAGCGGTCGGAACACTTGCCGTGCAAGCTTTATTATCGGTAGATCCATCTGCCGGTGATCGACTCCTTGGAGCTCTCTTGGATTGTTTGTGTTTCTCCGAGGAGGATATGAGGGACTACGACTACACGGCCAGAAAAACCTCCATGACAATAAGTACTGTGTTCAAGGCCAATCCTGTTGCAACAGAGGTCGCCATACAAGCGCGGTGGACTCGTGCCTCCCTGAGTTTTCGAGCTCGCCTTCTTGATATTTACAGTCAACTCGTTCACTCGCAGGAAGGTTATCTTTCCGAAGAATTAGCCCAGAGTGTGTTTACTCGGGTCATTCCGACTCTGGAAGAGCCGCTCGCTCCACGAGGTGACGGCCTACGGGACGACTCTCAACGCATAGCATCTGAGTTGCTTAAGAGGACGGTGAGAAAATCTCCATCAACCTTGCTGTCGTTGGAAAGACTCCTAGGCCTGTTGTTGTTCTGGGTCACTAGAGGAGATGATTTGAGTGGTTTGGAACCAGAAGGCGAAGACTTCATGGGTGTGTTGGAACACGATAACAACCGACTCAGGATAAGCATTTTCTGTAGGAATATCTCCGAGGCAATAGTAGCTGCAGCCCTTCGCGATCCCGATACGTTCTTAATTGTCTGCGATGACATTTACCGAGGGACTGAAGCGAAACAGTGGATTCAAGCTGAAATAGTACGAATGGTGGGTAGAGTCGCGTCTCAGTCGCTCGAACATGTCAAAAGTGCTTTACCTCTCATCTATACAGCCATGCTCGGCGATGACCAAGTAACACGTGTTGCTGGAATGGAGGCTGCTGGAGAGGTTATAAGTAAGCTCCCACCGGAAAGCGTTCCTCCTCTCCTCGCTACCGCTGTGGCGAGAGGACTTACCGATGAATATTTTGTCGTTGGAAGTGCTGCTGTAAGAGCGATCCAACTGTTGCCTGCGCACCTGATTTCTTCTATAGAGGTGGTCGTGCAGCTTGTTAACATCGCCTTTTCTTACGCAGCTGATCGCTCTCGTGACCAGCTGGTTCGATCCGCTCTCATAACGGCACTCCGGCTAGCAGAGGATGATCAAAGGCTGGTGACTCTTGTTCGTAAGAAAGCACTACTAGTAATCAACTCCATGCCAGCAGCTAACGCCCGTGAGGTACTCCTATCAATTTCCTCACTGAAGCAAGAAAGTGGGTGGGTTGATGCTGCTATCAAAGCACTACGAACTGATGACGATCTCAGATTTGAGGATGCCGATGATAACGCAAGAGACGACTTGCTAGTACAACTAACTCAACGGGAGCTCTCAGAAAGTCAAGCTGAATCGCTCATGGCATCTGATTTTGTTGTTCGTTCCACTAGTCCCCGGCGGTCTCTGATTGCTGCTGACTTATTCGCCGAACTGGATAGATTCGATCTTGCTGCACAGATAATTCGTTCTGCTCTGCGCGAAATGCCTGACACGATAGAGCAGCGTCTCCTCCAGCGACGGCTGTCGCTTTATCTATGTGTGTTCGAACTCGAAGAGGCGATAGCGACAGGTGACGGTGAACGTCGATCCCACCTTGTGGAGAAGGCGAGAGAACTGTGCGGCAAAGATGATTAACAACCTTCCTACCTGGCTGTTATAGTGGAAATTGTGACTCCTAACAGGTGGTTTGGGTCTCCTGATCCTCCTCCGGATGTTGCGGCAGAAATGGCGCGAGACATGACATTAGAGCGGCAAAAGAGATCTTCGGGAGTCGGCTTCGTCAAGCCTGCGAAGATAGTCGCAGCCAGAAGTTCCCTTGTTGATGCCCTTGATTCCATCGCCAGTGGCTCCACAGAGGCCGACAATTTAGAGCAGGCACTACATACCTACCGAGAATTGACTGTATCCGTCTTGGAAGGCGATATGTTCTGGGCCTATTGTGAGCTCGTAGATTCTCTGGTGCATAGCGTTCGATGGGTTAATGCTGTCCGAAGTGCTGAAGCCGAAGCGTCTCGCTACGCTGATGCTGCCCGCCTCCGCGCTTCCGAGGTCTCCGATCGCTCTCAACCGACATGGCCTGAGTCACTCATAGCAACGGCTCAACAGTTGGCAGAACTCACGGAACACAGAACTCCAAGTCTGGTTGCTGCGACTTTAAGTCGAGTTCCTTTGCCACCGAGAGTCACTCCGTTGTTCAAGAACACGCAGTCCCCTTTCCAAAGTCAAGCTGATGATGACCCGCCCGAAGAAATGCCTACAGCTGCAATCGTAGTGCGGTTCCAGGGAGAACCGGTAATGCGGCCGACGATCCTTCAACCTGGAGCCATGCATCAGTTTGAGGTAGAGGCCCGCGTCAAACATTGGCCAGAAGAAGCTGATCAGCTTGAAGTGGAATTCATTACGCTTTTGCCAGAGAGTTATCTCTACGCTTCTGACTTGAATTTCACGAGAGAAGCACTTCAGCAGAGTCTTGAGGTACGAGTCGCTGGAGAAAGACTACCGTCGAACCCGCCACTAGAGCTGACCGCTCATGCTGCTTTTCTCCATGCTGACCAGAGGATTACAGCCCGGCTTACGGGTAATACGACACTCGAATTGAGCACATTCGATCCCGAGACGACAACACTTAAAAACATGCCGATTGTGGCAAGACGTGTGCATCAGATGATGTATGAGCTCAACAATGCCTTGCCAGTCATGTGTACAGAGGACAAACAGGATGTGAGATTGCTCCTTGAAGGTGTCTTACGATTTGCTCACACTGTTCTTGATGACCGTCTTGATGCAGATGTGGATGTCAATGAGGCCTGGTTTCAAAAAGAACTGAGCTTTTTCCTTCAAGCAGACCCGAACATAGGTGCCAGACTTGACAAACAGGCATCGCGGGCAGGTGGAGTAACCGATCTACTTCTGGACAGAATCGTACTCGAGTTGAAAGTAGAAAAGACGAGAGTGATCTCAATGCAAGAAGCACGCCAGAGGTTTGTTGGGCAGCCGACCCAGTATGCAGCAGCCAACGACTCGCAGGTTTCTCTAGTTGCCGTTCTAGATGCTTCGAAAAAACCGGCTCCCGCGGGTGTTATGGGCAACGAGATCGAGTGGGTTTACCCTGAGGTGGTCAGTGGGGAAAACCCACGCTTCCCAGCAATGGTCGGCATCATTATCATCCGGGCGGGATTCCCTCGGCCTAGTGATTATAGTCGCTAAGAGGTTTTCTGTGACTTTGTTCCAAATTTGAGGGAGGTGCTGGTTTCAAGCGTCCACGTTTCAATCTGAACCCAGTAACTGCACTGTCTTTGCCGATTCTCCATTGCTGACCATTATGACTGACGAGGAGTTCTCGATCTGTCCGATCAACACGAGCGTTGATCGGATCGACAACTTGCCAGGTTTGTAAACAGCAGTGGACTCCATAAAATCAATCGGAGACCGATGCTCAGGATCGAAAAGGTAAACCCCGAGTCACCGCACTACAAGCAGGCAACTGAATTGGACGACGCAAACCGTAGGACACTGGGGTTCCTGCCTTTTCGAGGGTGCGGACACTGAGGCAGTAGTGGCTAACATGGAACCAGTGCCAGTGTCTACCGGCAGTGCTTGCATTGTCGGAACGGCATGGGAGGTGACTGCTGATGATCGTTGACGAGGCTGCGTTTGAGGAACAGATCGCTTCCTGGTTGTCAATGCACGGCGGGTATCAGTGGGTGAAAATCGGCAATGTGAGTGCTGGGCCGCGGGACTTCGACGCTGAAGCGGGTGTTGACACGGCTGACTTGTTCCAGTTCATCGGGGCGACGCAGGGACGTGATTGGGAGCGTCTCGTGGATTCGGCCTACGGCGGTGACTCGAATCGTGCACAGTCGGGGTTCGTGCAGCGGTTGGCTTCGCAGTTGGACCAACGGGGCACGGTGGATGTGCTGCGCCGTGGGGTAGTGGACCGCAATGTCGTGATCCAGTTGGCGTTTTTCAGGCCCGCTCATCGGCTGACACCGGAATTGGCTGCTCGCTACGACGCGAACGTGCTGTCGGTGACACGGCAGTTGTCTTTCGAACCGGCGGGTGGCCGCACTGTCGATCTGGGTTTGTTCGTCAATGGGATCCCGGTGGCGACTGCGGAGTTGAAGAATCCAGCGACAGGCCAGACCGTTGAGAATGCCATCGCTCAGTATCGCAATGACCGCCCTCCTGGTAACAGGACCCTGCGTAGGGTTGGGATGGTGCATTTCGCTGTTGATCCCAATTCGGTGTTGATGACCACCCACCTGGCTGGCAAAAAGACCCGGTTCTTGCCGTTCAACCAGGGTCGTGAACTCGGTGCCGGTAACCCACCCAACTCTGACGGCCACAACACTGCTTATCTGTGGGAAAGGGTTTGGAGTCGTGACGCGTGGATGGACATTCTCGGCCGTTTCCTGCATGTCGAGAAACCATCGAAGGGATCGAAAGCCCGTCCGGTGGTGATTTTCCCCCGGTTTCATCAGTGGGACGCGGTGCGCCGTCTGGAAGCCGACGTCAAACGGCATGGCGCGGGCCGCAGCTACCTGGTGCAGCACTCGGCTGGGTCGGGTAAGTCGAATTCGATTGCTTGGCTGGCGCACCGGCTGTCGTCACTGCACACCGAAGATGACGTCAAAGTGTTCTCGAAGGTGGTGGTCATCACCGACAGGTTGATTCTCGATCGTCAACTTCAAGACACGATCAGCCAGTTCGATCACGCCATCGGGGTGGTACAACGCATCGACCAGTCCTCGGCACAGCTCGCTGCGGCACTGACTGGTGAGCAGGCCAGGATCATTGTCACCACGCTGCAGAAGTTTCCGTTCATCTTCGACAAGATCGACACACTCCCCGAACGCAACTAAGCGGTGATCGTCGACGAAGCCCACTCGTCGCAAACCGGTGACGCCGCCAAAGAACTACGCCGTGCGTTGGGCACGGCCAAATCCGAGGTCCGTTCAACCCGTGCGGACACCAGCACAGGCAACCTCTGGCCGGATGCCGCCACCGGCAACGCCGATGATGACAGCGAACTCGAACCGGTCGATGTGCAGACGCTGCTCGCTCGGGCGGTGGCGGCGAGGGGTTACCAGCCGAACCTGTCGTTTTTCGCGTTCACCGCCACACCCAAAGGGCGCACGCTGGAGCTGTTCGGCCGGATCGGTGATAGCGGTAGACACGAACCGTTCCATCTTTATCCGATGCGGCAGGCCATCGAAGAGGGTTTCATATGTGACGTGCTCGCAGGCTACGTCACCTACAACCAGTATTACCATCTGGAGAAAGCAATCCTCGAGGATCCGCAGTACGACACCGACAGAGCCCGCAGAGCACTGGCTCGTTTCGTGGCTCTGCACCCCGACAACCTCGCACAGAAAGCTGAGATCATTGTCGAGCATTTCCGCACCAAAATCGCCCGGCAGGTCGCAGGACAGGCCAAAGCGATGGTGGTGTGCTCGTCACGCTCCCATGCTGTGCGCATGTGGCAGGCACTGCGTTCCTACGCGGAGATGATGGACTACGGCCTCGGAGTGCTGGTAGCGTTCTCAGGTGAGGTGGATCAACTGACCGAGTCGAAGGCCAACGGCTTCCCTGAGTCACAAACAGCGGAGCGGTTCGATACCGCCGAGTGGCAGATGATGGTCGTGGCCGAGAAGTTCCAGACCGGTTTCGACCAGCCCAAACTGGTAGCCATGTACGTCGATAAGACTCTCACCGATCTGGCGGCGGTGCAGACCCTGTCGAGGTTGAACCGCATCCACCCCGACAAGACCGGCACGTTCGTGATGGATTTCGTCAACGACGCCGATGAGATAGCCGAAGCGTTCGCTGTGTACCATGGGAAAACTGTCGCACCACCCACCGATCCCAACCTGCTGTTCGACACCCGCAGGGCTCTCGACGTCTTCGGAGTGCTCGACATCGGTGAGATGCAACGGGCTGCTGTGCTGCTGTTGAAGAAGAATCACGCCCGAATCCACGCGGTTATGCAACCCGCTGTCGACCGTTTCCAAGGGCTCGACGGCAGCGATCAGGACGCCTTCCGTGACGCTTTGGGCCGGTTCGTACGGGTATACGGATTCTTGTCACTGGTCGTGCCCTTCCGTAACGCCGAACTGGAACGCGATTACCAGTTCTGCCGGGTGTTGATTACTCTTATCCGACACCACGAACCGGGCCACAGCATTGATCTGGGTTCCGAAGTGGAACTGACCCACCTGCGGCACGAACTGACCTTCGAGGATTCCATCGAGCTCCCCGACGGTGAGGGCGAGGTCACCACCATCTACTCCGGTGCAGGGCCTACAGTCGATCCTGAGCGGCAACGGTTGTCTGAGATCATCGACCGCATCAACGATCGTTTCGGCACCGATTGGACTGAACAGGACCGCCTCGTGTTCGAATCCGCTGCTGACGACCTCGTCGCTGACGCCGAAATCCAGAATCAGGCCGTCAACAACAATGAAACCACTTTCCGTGACCATGTTTTCCCTGAACGTTACCTGAAGGCTCTACTGTCCAGACGTGATCGCAACGACACTCTCATTTACAGCTACCTCGACAGTGAAGAACTCCAAGCCGAGGTCATGGACATCTTCGCTGTCAAAGTCCAAAACCGCGCAATCGTCGCTCGGCAGCGCACCTGCCCTATAGGCGATCTGCTGGGCCCTGATCGGGAGTCGCTGTTCCTGGAATACAAATCCACCCTGCGCTGGGATATCCACAAACAATGCAAAGGCGGCGCACCCGAGCACGCTGTGGTCAAAACCGTAGCCGGGTTCGCTAATTCCGAATTCGGGGGCACCCTGCTGGTGGGGGTGAGCGACAACGGTACAGTCCACGGCCTTGAGGACGATTACGCCACCTTCTCCAAACGAGGTCGACGAGGCGATCAAGACCTGTGGGGTCAACACCTCCAGAACCTCATCCACGGTCGACTCGGTGGTTCCGTCATGGCACTCGTCTCGTGGGAGTTCCACAGCATCAATGGCCACCAACTGGCCCGCATCAGCATCGACCCGTCCAACTATCCCATCCACGAATACAAGAACAACAAGAACACCCTCTGGCTCCGCACTCAGACTTCTACGATACCCATAACCGACCCCGCAGAACAAGATCGAATCATCGCCCACTGTTGGGCCACACAACCGATATGAGTGAAGGAACGCTCAATAATCACGCCGGGTTCATCTGGTCGGTGGCGGACCTGCTGCGGAATGTGTATAAGCAATCTCAGTATGGACGGGTGATTCTGCCGCTGACGGTGTTGCGTCGGTTGGATTGTGTGTTGGAACCAACCAAGGATGAAGTGTTGGAGACCTTGGTTGATCTCCCTGAGACGCTGCGCAACAGGGAGCCGTTGTTGTTGCAAGCGGCGGAGCAAGCCTTTTTCAACACGTCGAGACATACGTTCACGACGCTGTTGGATGATCCCGACAATGTGGCTGGGAATCTGCGCAACTATATAGCGGGATTCTCGGAGTCGGCGCGTGATATCGTAAACAAGTTCAACTTCGACATGCAGATCGACCGACTCGCCGATAATAACCTGCTGTACCTGGTGGTGTCGAAGTTCGTGGAGATTGATTTGAGTCCAGCGGTGGTGTCGAATCTGGAGATGGGATACCTGTACGAGGAGTTGATCCGTAAGTTCTCGGAGTTGTCGAACGAAACCGCGGGTGAGCATTTCACTCCCCGCGAGGTGATCCGGCTTATGGTGAACCTGCTGTTCGCCGATGACGACGAGTTGCTGACCCGCCCAGGTATGGTGAAGACTCTGCTGGATCCGGCGTGCGGCACCGGTGGGATGCTTTCAGTCGCCGAGGACTACTTGCGTGAACTCAACCCGCAGGCCCGCCTTCTGGTGTTCGGCCAGGAAGTCAACGCGGAGACCTACGCCACCTGCCGTGCGGACATGCTGATCAAAGGCCAGGAGGCTGACAACATCCGCTTCGGTAACAGCTTCGACGACGACCAGCACCAGGGCCAGCGTTTCGACTATCTGCTCGCCAATCCGCCGTTTGGGGTGCAATGGAAAATGGTGAAGGACGCCATCCGTGACGAGCACGACACCCTGGGTTTCGCGGGGCGTTTCGGTGCGGGGCTACCTCGCATCAATGACGGCAGTTTCCTGTTTCTGCAACACATGATCTCCAAGATGAAGCGACCCGAAGAGGGTGGTGCCCGCCTAGCGATCGTGTTCAACGGTTCACCGTTGTTCACTGGTGCCGCTGGCTCAGGTGAATCGGAGATCCGCCGTTGGATAATCGAAAGCGACATGCTCGAAGCGGTGGTCGCTCTACCAGATCAGCTGTTCTACAACACCGGCATCTTCACCTACTTCTGGGTACTCACCAACCGCAAAACATCCCGACGCGCTGGCAAGGTTCAACTCATCGACGCCCGTGACAGCTTCACCAAAATACGCAAAAGTCTCGGCCAGAAACGTAAAGAGATCTCAGCCGAACAGATCGAAGACATCACCCGCCTCTACGGAGCTTTCGAGGAAGGGTCACGCTCCAAGATTCTCTCCAACGAATCGTTCGGGTTTCTACGCGTCACCATAGAACGCCCCCTACGCCAATGCTGGGAGATCACCGACGACACACTCGCAACTGTTGAAGCCGACAAAACCGTAACCAAACTCGGCCGCGAACAACGTCAGACTCTGCTCAACAGACTGAAGAGCAGCATAGGGGCCAAGTACGCTTCTGAGAGCTCGGCCAAAACAGCTATTCGAGAGATTCTCATATCAGCCGAAGGCAGCAGGCCAGCCGCCCTTGTCAATGCCCTAGCCAAATCCCTCGCTGTGAAAGATCCTGAAGCCCAGGTTATCACGGACAGATCGGGCAACCCCAAACCCGATCCCGACCTACGCGATTATGAAAACGTCCCCTTACCCAAAACACGTGTGGCATTCGAGCCCGACCCCACCGCCCGCTTCGACACCGTCGAATACAGCACAGCAATTGACGACTACCTGGAAACCGAAGTACACCCCTACGTATCCGACGCCTGGTACGACCCCGACAAGACCAAAATCGGCTATGAAATCCCTCTAACCCGCCACTTCTACACCCACACCCCAACGCGACCCATCAAAGAAATCGACACCGAAATCCTGAAATTAGAGCGCGAAATACGGGTGATACTCTCGGAGATCGTCAAGTGACTAGATGGAGATCTATACGCTTAAAACACCTTGCATCGGAAGTTATTCGAAACGGAGTAGGCGAAGCAGGAGACATTAACAATCCTAATTGGCCTCGGTATGTCCGAACTACAGATATTGCTGGGCCTCGTTCAATCCGATCTGATACTTTCGCTTCACTACCTCCTGAAGTTGCCTGCAAAGCAGAACTTCATCGAGGCGATCTTGTTATGACGGCAGCAGGTGCCACTATCGGCAAGTCTTTATTGTACGATTCTGATAAGCCAGCTTGTTACGCAGGTTACCTTGTGCGATTCCGTGCTAACGATAAAGCTGACAGTCGCTTTGTATCCTACTGGACAGAATCTACTCCATACTGGACTCAAATAGAAACTTATAAGGTCGCCTCAACCATCGAGAATTTCAGCGCATCAAAATACCGCAATTTATTACTTTCTGTTCCACCAATTGCTAAGCAACGATCGATAGCTGATTACCTAGACAAAGAAACTAACCGTATCGACGCCCTCATCTCCAAGAAACGCCAGCTGATAGATCTACTTGAGGCACGTCGCTTTGCGATGATTTCAGCAGTTGTTAAAGGCAAAGATGGCATTGCAGGTAGTATGAGGTTGGGGGATCTCTCTGTTGTCCCGATTCGCCGTGTGTTCCGCATCGTGCATGGCGGTACACCGACAGCAGATCCAGTGAACTGGGGTGGCGATATAGCTTGGGCTACCCCCATAGATCTCGCCAAGTGTAACG
Organism: Acidimicrobiaceae bacterium; assembly: GCA_028820455.1. Lineage (GTDB taxonomy): Bacteria > Actinomycetota > Acidimicrobiia > Acidimicrobiales > Aldehydirespiratoraceae > JAAXHB01. Next base: position 9,891 of record JAPPJC010000040.1, on the reverse strand, counting down.
GTGGTAAGATATCTTCTTCTCAGCGATCCCTTACGGTGTCAGGTCTAAAGTCAGGGAGTAATTCGGTACCTGCGGGTAGTCTCATAGTATCCTCACGTGCTCCGATAGGATATGTTGTAGAGACTACCTGTTCGATGGCATTTAATCAAGGTTGTAAGGGACTTGTACCAACGCAAGATGTTGATATTCGGTTTTTTCGATATCAGATATCTGTCATCGGTGAAAGGTTGAACTCTCTTGGACAAGGATCAACTTTTTTGGAACTCTCCACGGATGCGCTTGCTTCAAGTCAGATAACTGTACCGCCGCTGCCTATTCAACAAGGATTAGCTGACTATCTCGACAAAGAAACTAACCGTATTGACGCCACCATCTCAAAAGAGTATCAAATCATCAAACTCTTCCGAGAACGGAGACAGGCGTTGATCACAGCAGTGGTGACAGGCGGGATGCCAGTGCCGGGATCAGCAGGTACCAGTTCAACGGCAACATCTATGAACATCACAACCAAGGGTTGATGTCAAAACCATTCAACTACCTGATAAATGACCAAATTTCTTCATTCCGATCTCGGGTATCGAACACGCGGAGACGTGCTGGAGGTAACCCTGAGCAGTGCCACAAACGTTAGACTGCTTGATTCCAACAACTTTCGCAAGTATCAGCGTGGCGAGAAACATCAATACTACGGTGGCCTCGCGAGGAAGTCACCTATTCGCATTCCGGTCCCATCTAGTGGCTACTGGTATGTTGTTGTTGATATGCAGGGTCTTCGTGGTTCAACGAGAGCTTCCCATCGCGTAATCAATGGCTCTGCTCTCAGGCCTTTACCACCAATTCGAGACAGACGAACCGACATTGCAGAGATCGTCGACAACGCATCCAAGTTCGCACAAGCAGCGGACGAGCGTGAGTTTGATGTCTTTATTTCACATGCAAAGGAAGACAAAGATGCCGTTGCGCGACCGCTCGCTCACGCTCTTCGGCAGCGTGAAATCAGTGTTTGGCATGACGAGTTCGAACTATGAAGTCCTTCTTTAGCTGACAGAGTAGCTCTTCGCACATCGGATTACGGAATAGATGAGATAGCCGATGAATTAGCGTCGATTATCACCGACCGACGTTAGTCGACTGTTGATCTATGAAGATGAGGTCAATCGAATATCAGTCGGAGGTGAAGTCGACCTCTGAGTTCGACAGAGCAGAGCGCACTCTCGCTTGCACGATGTCTGCAACGAGTTCAGGGTCTTCGTGTTCCCAGAATCGCAGCACCGTCCACCCGGCAGCCTCCAAACGGGTGTTGGTGTCGGCATCGCGGGCGATGTTCGAGGCGATTTTAGTGGTCCAGAATTCACGGTTGGTGGCTGGCTGGGTGTGATGTGAGGGGCAGCCGTGCCAATAGCAGCCGTCCACGAACACGGCGATGCGGGCCTTTCGGAACACCATGTCAGCGGTTCGTCTCAGATCCGCCAGGGGTCGTTCAGACACTCGAAACCTCAGACCCCGTCGGTGTACGGCTGAGCGCACTGCGAGTTCCGGTTTGGTATCACGGCTGCGGTTGCTCTGCATCGATTTACGGGTGGCAGGCGATGAAGCCCAGGATCCACTGACTGAGTTTTCGCTCATGATTCTGACGATAACGGGTGGTCTGCTCATTCTCACTGGGTTTTCACAGGTCTTGGAGCGACTGCGCCTTTTTTGAATACTGCCTGCTATCATGGGAGCGATGACCGGGAGCAGAAGAGCCGCGACGTTGAGTGTTTGCCAGGTGGTCGGATGAGCCCTGAGATCGTTCTCGCCGATTTCTTCTCGGGATGCGGGGGTACCACTCGGGGGTTCGTTGAGGCGGGTATCAAGCCTGTTCTCGCCGTCGACTGGGATGCAGACGCCATAGCGACTTTTCGACAGAACTTCCCGGGGACGAGGGTCATCGAACGGGACATCCGCGAGTTGAATGTCGAAGATGTGGAACCAGAACTGCGGAAGTCTTCACAGCGGTCGATCAGACTTTTCGCCGGGTGCGCGCCATGCCAGCCCTTTGCTGGGCACCAACGCAAGTCGACGGGGAATGACAGCCGGTCGTCCTTGCTGTTCGAGTTTCTCAGGTTTGTGAAGGAGTTCAGTCCCGAGCTGCTTTTCGTGGAAAACGTCCCGGGGATACAGCGTCTGTCGGCTTCGGGCGGCCCATTGGCCGAATTCCTGAAGGAGATATCCAGTGAATACGAAGTTTCCCATGATATAGTCTCCAGTGCCGATTATGGGGTGCCGCAAACGAGGCGCAGATTCGTGCTCATGGCAAGCCGACTCGGGGAGATCGGCATCCCACTGCCCACACACGGCACCGAGACTGGACGATCTCCTTATACGACAGTCCGCGATTGGATCGGTGGTCTTTCCAAAATCCAGGCCGGGCAGGAAGACTCCACAGACACCAGCCACAGAGCCATGAAATTGTCACCGTTGAACTTGGAACGCATTAAAGCAACACCAGAGGGCGGCGACCGCCGGGACTGGCCACAAAACCTTTGGCCCGACTGCCATCGGGGTGATTTCAACGGCCACACAGATGTATACGGTCGCATGAGTTGGGACAAGCTGGCCCCCACTTTGACGACAAAATGCATCAGCTACAGTAACGGTCGTTTCGGTCACCCGTATCAGCATCGCGGGCTCAGCGCACGGGAAGCAGCCTGCCTCCAGACATTTCCGCGCGACTTCCAGTTCACAGGAGGTCTCATTTCCCAGGCACGGCAGATTGGTAATGCTGTGCCAGTGCTCCTAGCAAAGCACTTTGGGAGACACATGGCGGAACACGTGGCAGAATACACCGAAAGGTCGACTATCGCGACATGACTGGCTTCCGTGCCCGGGCGCGAACAGTCGACATGCTTGGGAGACAACAGATCGCGAATTCCCCGACAGCACTGAGTGAACTGTTCAAGAATTCACACGATGCCTATGCCAAGAATGTGCGGGCGGACTTCTTCCGTCCGCGCGACTTGCTGGTCATAAGAGACGACGGTGTTGGTATGGACAGGGAGACCTTCGAACAGTCATGGCTTACCATCGCCACCGAATCGAAACTGGGGCGAACTCCCACACTGAATCCTTCGGGCATGCGGGAGAGGGTACAACTCGGCGAGAAGGGTATCGGCCGGTTGGCCATCGGTGCTCTCGGTAGTCAAGTGCTCGTGGTGTCCAAGAGTGAGGACAGGCCAACGGTTGCAGCGTTCGTCAGTTGGAAGATGTTTGAACTTCCCGGTATCGACTTGGACGATGTTCCCGTGGGTCTACTCGAACTGGACTCCGGCGAACCGACAGCAGCTGATGTGACTCGTCTTAAAGCACCGATCAAGGAGGCCGTGGAACGTTTCCGTCGGATGAAAGACTTCAAACAGCAATCACAGCAGCGACAACTCGATGAGATTCTGAAGACTTTGGAGTATATGCCGGACGATCCCTACCATGCTGTGCCGGGCCTGGAACCGATCGGCGAGAGCGGTACCGTGTTCTTCATCTCGCCTGTATCTGATGATTTCCTTCACGAACTTGATGAGTCAGATACGGGGAGAGCATCGTTGTTCGAAAGAACGTTGCATGGGTTCACCGACGCCTGGTTCAGAGACCGTGCTTCACTGGACTTCTCGGTGGGTTTCGTGGATCACCGTCGTGGAGGTGATTTCGAAAACCTGCTCCAGTCTGACGATTTTTTCAGAGAGTCCGACTTCGAACGAGCGGATCACCACATCAAAGGTGAGTTTGATGAGAAAGGCGACTTCTCTGGTACTGTCAGGATATTCAATGAGGCACCGACGGATGTGAAGATCAAGTGCCCCTCCCTGTCGTCGAAACCGCGCTGTGGATCATTCACGTTGGAGATGGGTGTTGTCCAGGGATGGGCCAGTGAGTCCAGATTGGACCCCGAAGAGTTCTCGAGCATGTATAACCGGTTGCGTAAGCTTGGTGGTCTGTACGTGTATATGGACGGCATTCGCGTGCAACCGTACGGACGGCCCGATGTCGACTATCTCGAGATAGAAGAACGGAGAACTCTAAGTGCCAGTTACTATTATTTTTCTTACAGGCGTATGTTCGGTGCTGTGAGCCTCACAAGCAGAAAGAACTCTGAGTTGAAAGAGAAGTCGGGTAGGGAGGGTTTCACTGGAGGTCGAGCTTTCTCGGACTTCCGACGTCTCTTGATGAACCTGCTCGTGGAGTTGGCGGCGAAGTTCTTCCGTGTCGACAGTCCGCAGGGCTATGCTTATGAGAAAGGCCGAGAGCGTCTGAGACGGGAAGATCGTCTCCGCAAGGAGCGTGACAAACGCGCCAACGCTGGACGCAGGCAACTGAAAGTCCGACTGGCTTCAGCGGTGCAATCTTTGGACAAGACCGACTTTCAGAAACAAACATCGGAGATAGTGCGAGAACTCAGCGCACACCTTGACGGAGCCGACCGGCTTCAAACAGCGGCTGAGAAGATTGCGGACGCCGAAAGGGAGTTGCGTCGACTCACGAAGCCGTTGGAGTTCGACGAGCCCGAAGGGTTCGCTGCCACAGAGCCGATGCGTCAGGACATGATGTCTGTCGAGCGTGGCATAGCGGATGTTGAACAGTCGTACATCCGCCCGGCTCTTGAAACTGTCGGCAAACTGTCCGTGGCTGTCGAGAAGCGGCTTGCGGTGCTCAAGTCAGATGAGAAAGCACGGAGCGAGTTCATCCAGGAACAGCAGGCAGAAGCAAAAGTGCAGATGATCAACGCCAAGAACGAAAGCAGGGATGCGTTGATAGCACTGAGAGAAACCATGAATACCACTATTCAAAATCTGTTCGAGAATTTCAAAACGCAGCTGTACAACATTCCCGAGCCGAGTGTTTCGGACAGTCACGGGTGGATCCAGGAGCAGGCAGAATTCGAGCGAGCCGTGGATTCGTTGACGGTCGAGACGAGGAGGGCATTCACCCGAGTCGCGAACATCATAGAGGCGAATAGACTCGTGTTCGCAGCGGACGCTCCATCCCCGGTTGATCTGGCGGCGGCAGCGGATGCCGAGATCGTTGAGCTCCGCGCTCAGGCCGACGCCCAGTTGGAGTTCGTGCAATTGGGGATGGCATTGGCTGTGGTCGACCACGAATTCCAGGCAACCGTGTCCAACATACGAAGCGAAGTACGACGAGTCGGGTCGTGGGCGAAGCAAAATCCACAACTCGTCGGACTCTACGAGGCCCTGCGACGGGATTTCGACCATCTCGACAGCTATCTCACTTTGTTGACTCCCATGCAGCGGCGACTGCGGCGAACCAAGACGACCATCAGGGGAAGTGACATCTCACGATTTCTCAACGACCTGTTCCGAGAACGCATACACACCTCGGGTGTGAAGATCCGATCCAGTAGAGGATTCCAACGCTTTGAGATCACAGGCTACGCTTCCACTTTCTACCCGGTGTTCATCAACCTAGTCGACAACAGTCTGTACTGGATCCAGCAAGCCGGATCGGGAGCATCCAACAGCATCGAATTAGACGCTCGCGGCGAAACGCTCGTATACAACGACAGCGGCCCTGGAATCGCCGACGACATCGCCGATCGTGTGTTCGACTTCGGATTCACTACCAAGCCGGGTGGCAGAGGCCTGGGTCTCGCCATAGCCAGCCAAGTCTTAGAAAGAGCTGGTTGGTCGATAAGCCTGGGAGACTGCGAGAACGGTGCTGAATTCCTGATCCGGCAACGGCACGGATGAGAACAATGCCAGAGGAAACGATGACAGCCATAAGCGACTACTTCCGCACAGCCCTTCTGATCGACGATCAGGTCGAGGAGTCTACGACGACTCCTCTAGAAGACTTGAGTAGCGAGCAGTCTGAGGGAATTTCCGAAGAACCAGAGCCTGGATTGACTCCTCCGCCTGAAAACCGCAAAGTGCCGATCTATTCGTCTGAACTGGTCAGATCCTTCCTCGACAAGGGTGTGGTTTGTAGCGTCTACGAGGTCAGAGAAACTGATACAGAGGAAGAGTCCCGCCTCAATGATCTTATCCTTCATGGTGCCGGAATAGCCGATCTGCTGATACTCGACTGGCTGTTATTCGGAGATGACTCCGACACTGTAAAAGCGATAAAGACTATAACCGAGGAACACGAGGACCGACTCACAATTATCGTCGTCTTCACGGGAACACCCAGCCTGATTAGCATCGTGGAACGTTTGGAGGAAGCCGCCGGTTTCAATAGAGTAGACGATGAGAATTTCGTGTTGAAGCGCGATCATACGGTCGTACTCGTCTTCGGCAAGCCAAAAACACAGCTTCACGACAGCACGGAAAAAAACCGAATCGCCACCTATCAGAACCTGCCCGGCAAGATTCAGACTGACCTCACGAAAGTCTTTAGAGGACGGATGTCCGAGTTTGCTTTCAAGGGTGTGAACGTGATACGCGAATCGGTTCCACGAGTCCTCGCGACCTTCTCTTCAAGCTTGGATATCGGAGCACTGATACACAGAGCACTTCTCCCTGAACCCGACGACGCGGGCTCTCAGTTGATCCGACTGCTTGCGAGCGACTTCGAGCAGGCTTTGACCGAACAACGGGTAGACGATGTTTGGAACACCGATTCCGTAAGACAGTTTCTCTTGGACTCACATCTGATCGTTTCACCTGACAAGTTGGCACAATACCTCAAGGACAATGGAAATGTTGAAGCTGATCTCAAGAAACTAGACGGGAAGCCCCTCGCGAATGAGGCTGTGGCGATGGGCCTGTCTCGTATAGGCATGAGTAGTATTTCTTCTAAAACGGCGAAACGGTTGACGAATTTGTTGACCTGTGCGTTCGGCAAAGACTTAGAGCAGCCCAAAGAGGCAGAGAAATCGAATGAAACTTTTGCGGCACTGATGAGCTCGATCGATTTCGGAAATGTGCCACCAGTGCTCGAACTGGGAGTTGTTCTAAAGGTCATAAAAGCCCTAAAGGACGACGAGCCTTCTGTGGACTTCTGGCTATGTATACAACCCTTGTGCGACAGTGTGCGTATACGAGACAGAAGAGCGTTTCCCCTAATGCCACTTAAGAAGAGCTGTGAGGGCGGAGAAGAGTCGGACGCGATGATTCGGGACGGCGATGATTTCATTGCTGTCCCATTCCAAAAGCATCCATATGAGCTCAAAATGTCAGAGTTCAAGCCTGAGAAAGAGAATGGGAGGGTGATCGCTACGGGTGAATCCTCTAATTGGCAGTTCGAGGATGTTGATGGGCGTATTTACCGTGCGGTCACGCGGTTACGGTTTGAGCTTGCCGCAAAGGCTGTTCAGGGCTTCGCTTCGAGTGCGTCACGCGTAGGCGTGGACGTCTCGGAATGGTTGAGACGCAGAGCACCGGAACCTTCGAAACCGAAGACTGTATAGGTATTAGGCTTCTCAGCGGCCTGTGCCAAGCCCTCGAAACCGACAATCTCTGGCCCTGAACCATCCATCCAACCCCACACCGCATGCTCCCATCTTTGGTGTAAATTGCAAGTAGCACTTTCAATCTACACCATCAAGCTGTAGGCTGATTGTCATGATCAAGCGTGAGATCACCCCTTATCTGACCACTCTGTTCGAACAGTATCCCTTTGTTACCGTGACCGGGCCACGTCAGTCCGGTAAGACCACTCTCTGCCGGACGACCTTTCCCGATCTTGCCTACACCAACCTTGAAACTCCCGACGTCCGGGAGTTCGCAGAATCCGATCCGCAGCGTTTTCTGTCTCAGCTCGGCACAGGTGCTATTATCGACGAGATACAGCGTGTCCCACTTCTGCTGTCGTATCTACAGGTTCTCGCTGATGAGATCGGACGAGACAGCCTCTTCGTGCTTACGGGCAGCGAGCAGTTCGGCCTCACCGATACCATCAGCCAGTCCCTGGCCGGCCGGACAGCTCTGCTTCACCTTTTGCCGTTCTCGCTCGATGAACGACACCGCGCCGGTGCCACAGACACGGAGGTGGACGATATCATCTATTCGGGCTTCTATCCCCGCATCCACGACCGAGGACTCGAACCACGACAAATGCTGCGCGACTACTTCGAAACGTACGTGGAACGCGACGTGCGACAGATGGGTGGGATACGAAACCTTTCAGGATTCCGACTCTTCGTACGCTTATGCGCTGGTCGGGTTGGACAGTTGTTCAACCTCAGTTCCCTGGGCTCGGACGTGGGGATATCTCATACCACGGCTCAAGCTTGGATGACAATCCTGGAAAGGAGTTACGTGGTCTTCCGATTGCGGCCGTTCCACACCAACATACGGAAACGCTTGGTCAAATCCCCCAAACTATATTTCCACGACGTCGGGCTGGCCTGCTATCTCATCGGCATAGAACACGCAGAGCAGCTCACCACCCACCCACTACGCGGACCACTGTTCGAGAACCTGGTGGTAGCTGAAACGCTGAAGCACCGCTTCAATCAAGGCCGTCGATCCAACCTGTCGTTCTTTCGTGACTCCAAAGGACTGGAATGCGATCTCCTCTACGAGGTCGGGTCAACCGTAGGAGCCATCGAGATCAAAGCAGGTTCCACTGTAGCCTCGGACTACTTTCGTTCTTTGGACAACGTCGCTGAATTGGTCACTGAGATATCCACCAAAGCGGTCGTCTATGGCGGATCAACACTTCAGTCACGAAGTCAGGGCGACATAATCCCGTTGACCCATCTCCGCGAGCTACTCCGAAGACTAGACACCGAAGCCACCCCGAACAGAAAGCGCTGCTGATTGCTTTCAAGTGTGTTTCGTGGACTGTGTCGGTCGTCACCCTTTGAGTCGGATTCTCGGTGCTGTCGGCCTGAAGGTGACACTCATAGAGTAGTATTTTAGTAGCTATTATGGTAGTATCATAGTATGAAGATCAGTGTCAGCGTTACTGACAGTGACGTGGAGTTTCTTGATGGTTACGCACGTTCCCATGCGGTTGCTTCCCGGTCTGCTGTCGTGCGAAAGGCGATTCAGCTGCTCAGACATTTGGAACTGTCGCAGCATTATGAGGCAGCTCTCAACGAATGGGTATGTGACGGCGAAGATGAGGTTTGGGACGCTGTTATTGTAGACGGTTTGAACCAAGACTGATGCGTCGAGGCGAGATACGTGCTGTCAACCTGAATCCAGTGATCGGTGCTGAGTCGGCTCGCACCCGACCGGCGGTGATTGTCAGCAACGATGGCGTCAATTCTGCCGTGGCGAGACTGGGACGGGGTGTTGTCACAGTCGTTCCTGTGACCTCCAACACGGAGGCCGTCTATCCTTTTCAAGTGTTGTTGACTGCCGCCGACACTGGACTCGCCATTGATTCCAAAGCGCAGGCCGAACAGGTCAGAACAGTCTCGTATGAGCGGATCGGCAAACTGATCGGCATCGTGCCATTCGACCTCATGGTACGCCTTGAAAATGCGCTGAAACTTCACTTAGCCCTCTGAACCACCTGAGCGGCTTCGCACAGCGTTGGAGGTGGGGCGTGGGGTCGTATTATCACTATCGCACCTGTTCAAGAGATTAATTCTTGTCGGGATATAGGCAGTTCTACGTTGACGACATCAGCCGCAGGATCGGCCATCTGTGTGTAACCGGCAAGTTCAATGTGCGGGTGGTCATCAACTGGCTGTGCGTAGCGTGGCTGGTATGCTTCGGTGTCTGTTGTGTTGGGATGAAAAAAGCAGGCCCCTGGGGTGGTGTGAAGCTATCCGTTGGGTTTATCTGGGGTTCTCGGGTGTATCGTGGCTGCTTTTGCGTGAGGTGCTACTAGATGCCGAGTAGATAGCTGCCCCGTCTTTGTGTGTCGAGACTCGCTAATAAGGTCTGAGAAGCTGTCGTGAATGTTTTTGCTGTTGGTGTGGTTGTGGTTGTTTTGTGGTAG
>JAPPJC010000071.1:2516-24663 GCA_028820455.1 Acidimicrobiaceae bacterium | reverse complement strand
GCGACTATCGCAGCACGGCCAACGTGCAGGTCTACATATTCCAGGACCGGGTGGATATCGTGGCCCCTGGTGGGCTTCCTGCCGGGATGCGAGAGGAAGATCTGGGCAGCAAGAGTGTCCCGAGAAACCCTCTGCTCTTCAGCATGTTGTACCGCATGAAACTGGTGGAACAGATAGGCAGCGGCATCAGACGGATTCACGATTCCTGTGTGGAATACGGCGTCGCGGAGCCTGTCATCCAGGTCTCCCCTGATTGGGTAACGGTGACTTTCCTGCGCCAGAACACGATCGTTGACACCCATGTGACCCCCCATGTGACCCCCCATGTGACCCCCCATGTGGAGCGACTCATTGCAGTCCTGCGAGGAGAGATGAGCCGGGCGGAGCTCATGGACGCTCTGGGATTGGTGGACCGCAGACACTTCGCCAGAACTTACATGCAACCCTGCATAAGTGCGGGACTGGTCGAGATGACACTACCGGGCAGTCCTAGAAGCAGGACACAGAGATATCGGCTGACCGGTCTGGGAAAGGCAGTACGCGACTCTCAACAGGACTCTGGTCACTGATGTATGGTGCGATCTGAAAGTAGTACTTGCAATCTGTGCACTCAGACGTGTATGGTGTTGATCGTGATTGAACGTGATATCACCAACCGGTTGACCGCGTTGTTCAAACAATACCCCTTCGTGTGCTTTGATGGCGTGCTACGCATTCGACCGATCCCAGCATAATGCTTCAACCCTGAATTGGGACGAGATTCTGAAGTGCTGTCACATGGGTTCTGTAGCATTGTGAGCGTGTCTGGATAGCATTGTGTGAAGACTTGACTCCGCTGGTGCTGTCACATGGGTTCTGTAGCATTGTGAGCGTGTCACCGTTGTCTTGGCAGTCACACCAACCCAGAGGAGATGAACTGTAGAAAGGTAGAAAGATGGCAGAACAAGACAGAACCGATGCTCAGAGAGCATGGGTTATACGGGCCGGAAGAGACGGTGAAAACGAGGATGTCGTCATTGAAAACGGTCTAGCAATCCTTGGGCACTGGGGAGTTGGCGACATGACGGACCTCCCAAGCCGTGAGGAGCTGAAAGATGTCTTTCGCCGTAAGAATCCAAATGAGAGTAGCCAGCGTAGAGTAGCCACGTATGTCGGCCAGCTTTGGAAACTACGGAAATGTGTACATGCGGGAGATTTGGTGGTACTACCTCGGAGAAAGACCCCTCGGGAGATCGCCTTGGGTCTAGTGACGCGGGAGTACCAATACCTGGATAATCATCCAGACTTAGATGACAAGTATCATGCTGTATCCGTGGACTGGAAACGCACTGACGTACCGTGGGGAGTTGCCAGAGAAGACCTTCAACAGTCGCTTAGAGGACAATCGACCGTTTATCAAATCAGATGCGAAGACGCAGTGCGACGCCTGAACAAGCTCATGTCGGAAGACCACGATCCCGGCCCGAGGGCCGAGCTCCCGCAGGACACATCGGAGGAGCGGTCACAAACCATGCATGCGAAGTCGGAGGATGAGCGCCTGCAAGCAGCATCGGATGAGCTGCTGGTGGAGCTCAAGTTCTTGAAGGACATCGTCGAGTTGTTAGAGGACAAGGGGCAGGTAATCCTGTATGGTACTCCAGGTACGGGCAAGACGTATTTGGCTCGGAAGCTTGCGAGAGCGTTGGCTCCGGACGTGGCGTGCAGGTTGCTGGTACAGTTCCATCCGTCGACTTCGTATGAGGACTTCTTCGAGGGATACCGGCCTGCCGGGGTCGGCGACGGCGGTATCCGCTACGAGCTGACACCCGGGCCTCTGGCCCGCATGGCTGAACGAGCAGCCGAGGCCGAGGATCCAGGTCAGCGTCATGTGATGATCATCGATGAGATCAACAGGGGGAACCTACCCAGAGTATTGGGCGAACTGCTTTTCCTGCTGGAATACCGCGATGAGAAGGCGCAGACGTTGTACCGACCGGAAAAGCCATTCTCGTTGCCTACGAACCTGTGGTTCATCGGCACCATGAACACCGCCGATCGCTCTATCGCTCTCGTGGACGCGGCTCTGCGTCGGCGTTTCCATTTCGTGCCGTTCTTCCCCGACAGCGGGCCGATGGCCGGTCTGCTTAACCGCTGGTTGGATCGTAACGGAGAGCCGGGTTGGGTAGGTGAGCTCGTGGATGCCGTCAACGAAGACCTGAAAGAGTATCTTGGGGGTTCCCATCTCCTGCTCGGACCGAGTCATTTCATGAAGAACTACGGTCTGGATTTCGGTGGCCAGAAAGAGCGGCTGCGTCGGATCTGGGAGTACGATATCGAGCCGTTCATCGAGGACCAGTTCTTCGGTAACAATGAGCAGATCGAGAGATTCCGGTTCAACGCAGTGATAGCTCGCTATGAATCCGAGATGGACAACGATGACACCGCAGCTGAGCCGGATACCGGCCTGCTGGATCCGTCGACGCAAGACGAGCTGCCGGGTTCTCCGAACAATCCCCCACACTACAACTGAACTGATCGGATGTGGGAGTGAGTGTGCCACAACCTGTCATGGAGCCCATCACGCTGAGCGAATACGGGAGCGTCGTTGTGCGGCTCAACGACGAGCAAGTGGATGCATTGCAACAAACTGGGGGTGGATCGTACCTGACGGTCGAGCCCACGGAACGTCCGGGATACAGACGGGTCACTGCCCACAACTATGTTGGATCGATCAATGTGTCAGGGTTGCAGGTGCTGATAAAACCCAAGATCCCGCTGCGCAACCTGTTCCTGCTGCTTGAGGTCGGCTTGCGTGAACGGGACTGGCAGGATGAGGCTGCTCTTTTCGAGACGACCGGTGACCTGCTGCCCGCTTTCGTGTCGTTCTTCGCACGCGCGACTGAGACAACCATCGCTCGAGGGCTTTACCACTCCTACCAGGAGCAGCGTGACAGGCTGGTAGCACTACGAGGCCGCGTCGACATCACCCACCAGCTCGCCCATCCCGGTGTTGTCGTGCCTACAGCCTGTAGGTTCACCGAGTTCACAGCGGACTTGATCGAGAACTCCTACCTGAAAGCCGCTGTTTCCCAATCGCTACAGATGGCCGGAGTTCAGCCCATCGACCGTCGGCGATTCATGCGGCACCTCGTCATGCTTGAAGAAGTGTCCGATGTCCGCCATCACCACGATGACTATAACCAGGTGGTGTTCACCCGGCTCAACGAACACTACAAACTGACACTGCGGCTGGCCGAACTCGTTCTGGCCAACTTGACGTTACAGGACACGATCGGCCAGACCCGGGCTTCATCGTTCATGCTGGACATGAACGAGCTGTTCGAGCGGTTCGTCACCGAACGGCTGCGTCGAATACTGCGAGGACGCCTCAACGTGAAAGACCAGTACAAAGACAGACTCGACCACGACGGCGATGTGCGAATCCAGCCGGATCTACTGTTCAGCACGAGCGGAGCTGCCAGCTTCGTCGCCGACATCAAATACAAGCTCATCGACAGCACTGCCACAGGACGCAACGCCGACTACTACCAGCTACTGGCCTACACGACTGCGCTCGACATACCCGAGGGCGTGCTCATCTACTGCCTCGACACCAGCCACTCCGACACCGCCACTGGCAACGCCTCAACGGGGAAATCGGCTCAACCTCCCGCTCCCGGTTCAAGCATTCGGGTACGACATGCGGGTAAGGTACTGCACACTTACGCCCTCGACCTGTCCGGCGATCCCGATGCTGTGGACAGAAATGTGGATGACCTAGCAGGCTGGATCGCCGACCGTGCCGCTAAATGACATGAGTTATAGTGGTTTTCATCAGTCACGACACCGACACGGCAAAATAACCCGAACTATTATTTGATATGCTATACCAAATAGACCGGATGGAAAGAGATGCGGCGCATGCTCGACCTCCGCTACACGATGCTATACCAAATAGACCGGATGGAAAGCTTATGCTATACGAATACGACAATACTTGCGAGCGGACAACCCGTCGGATTAACCAGCTGTAAAATGCAGGTTCAACTGGCATTATTCTGTTCTCTTCGCTTGTTGGTGGTATGTCGTTGAGAATTGTGGAAGATGCTCTCGTGGAAGGCATCCGTGTGTTGAAGATCTCCCTCGTGGAGGCTAACCCGGTAAGTGAAAAAGAGGCTTTAGCCTGGTTGCGGGATGAGGCTGAGCTTTCACGCTGGAAGAAGTGCCTGCCGCAAGCTCGCTGGTATTTCTCTTTCTGCCGTGCTGCTCTTCGGAAGATTCTCTGCGACACGCTGAACTGCCGAAACGAACAGCTGTCATTCGAATATTCTTATTACGGCAAGCCCTACGCTCTTGTGGACAACAAGCCGGCGAACATCGCGTTCAACGTAAGCCACAGCGGCAAGCTCGGGGTTATAGCGGTTGCACCTACAGGCTCTTTAGGGGTGGATGTGGAGGCAATCGTTTTGAAACGTCAGATTGAGACACTGATCGACACAGTGATGGGAGATGAAGAACGAGCCGAGCTCCGACAACTGCAAGGTGCGGCTAAGCTTCGACGGTTCTTTCGCTTGTGGGCGTGCAAAGAGGCACTCATCAAAGCACTGGGCACGGGTTGCCATACTGATATCTCCAAATTCCAGATCCCAGTGGACATCCGCAAAGGTGAGACGACTACTGCCACGTTCCGGTTTCCCCACTTGCCTGCCGTGTCCTGGCAACTGAAAGACTTGAGCGGGAGGGAGTATGCGACTGCGCTGGCATACGAACTACCCACCAAGAGACCACCAACCGAACCTGAAAATCACCATTGAGGGCGTGTCGGCTCCATTGAACGCATACGATGAACACATGTATTACCCTCTTAGCACACACTCCTGTAGGTCGCACTTTTCTGTTTTACGCCGACAGGATGATCACAGCCGACGTCCCGCGCATTCCCGTAGAGCGCATTCCTGTTGGAGTATGAAAATTGTCTGAAGAGAATTCAGAAGTCGTTTGGCGGCTGCCGGAACCGTTGTCGGTTCGCTCTGTTGCCGTGGATGAAGAGACCAGCATTCTGGTTCGACGCCACGGTGACCCGGATGGACTGAGACTGGTGTTCAGCCACGGTAGTGGCCTGGCCGCGGACCTCTACTATCCCTACTGGTCGTTACTCACCGACGAGTTCGACGTGATAGTTTACGACCTGCGTAACCACGGCTGGAATGAGGCTACCGCATTGAACAACCACAATGTGCCGACGCTGATTACCGATCATGACCGGATCATGCGTTCCATAGATGCCATCTTTGGAGAGAAACCCAAGGTCGGTGTTTTCCATTCTCTTTCGGCTTTAGTGTCACTGCTCTCCCCTTTGAACGGTAGTCCCTTCGATGCAGGGTGGGAAGAGGCTCGCGGCGCGGGCAGGTGTCACTGCTCTCCCCTTTGAACGGTAGTCCCTTCTCTGCTTTGATATTTTTCGACCCGCCTATGTGCAAGCCCGGGCGGAACCATCGGGAGTTCGAAGCGGCAGCAACAATTATCTCTGAGAGTGCTCGCCGCCGCCAGGATAAATTCGAGGCTTATGAAGAACTCGCCGAGCTGCTCTCCCGTCTGCCATCGTTTCAGAAGCTCGTGCCCGGTGTGTTCGACCTCATGGCACGAACAACCTTGCGTGCCTCCGAGAACAAGGACGGTTTCGAACTCAGATGCCCCCGAGACTATGAGGCGTTGATGGCGAACTACGCCGGTGTCTATAGTGTTTCCCCTGACTTCAGCAAGCTGGAATGCCCCGTCAAGGTGTTGGGTGCTGACCCGACGATGCCATTCTCATACCTACCCACGCTGGATCTCAGCGGTATGATCAGCGTGGACTACGATTTCCTGCCCGGTGCCTCCCATTTCCTACCACTTGAACGACCACACGAATGTGCTGCCGTTTCAAAGGAATTCCTCACATCCGTAGGCCTACTCTGAATAGCTGATCCCAGGGGGCTCATAGCGGCGATCTCAGCGGTTGAAACGTCGTGTTTTCAGGTCACGGGATCGGTGGCAGGTCGCTACCGGTTCTGGTTGTGGTCGAGGGGGATTCCCGGAACTCGGCCGGATCGGACAGATGCGGGTGATTTTGTGGGTGAAATCAACGAAGTCGTGGCGAGTGCTGTGAATGAAACCCGTTCCTCCGAAGCCAGCTCTGTCATCACAGAACGCAGTCCAGGCAACCCTACAGTTGTATGACGTCATCCTACCGCTACTCATTGCAGTGATAGCGTTTGTCTTTTTCTACGTCTCTGGTTCTACTGGTCAGGGGTTGTTGGCTGAAGGGCTGCCGACGAGAGTTAACAGTCCAACCGATAGTCCGCATGAAGTCGTGCCATCAGCACCTCCCAAACCGACCCAGTTCAACCTGGGCCCCTGTGCGTTGCATCAAACAACTCTCCGAAATCACTGAGAATGTCAGCAAAAGGTTGGACTTCGACACAGAACTAGTGCTGGAAATCCGTGCCACCAACCCCGAAGGTTCTGATGAAACAACCCAGCGCATAATCTCTGAGAATGCCACCAGCCTGGGCGCCAAATCCTCCGAATTCAAGTAAAACCAGCTGAAGAGCTTACGGCAACCACGACTTTTAGCGATTTTTAGCTTTGTCCAGCGTTAGCATGAATTATAGCTTTTAGGATGGTTTCCGAGGAAAGACAAGCATGACTCTTATCAACCCCTTCGACCCTCGTTCGGCATTGCTCCGCACACTCTGGTGGGACGCGACGAGGCGTTGTCACGTTTGTGGGCTGCCACAAACCCAACGATGGAATTGCTCGGCGACTTGGACGACACTGAAAACAGCAGCGTTCTGATCACCTTGGATGAGTTCCACACAGCATACCTCGCACACAGCACACCTCGATTTCGCGCATGCGTTGTAGTCTGTGTCGAAGATCACCACCAAGCCTGTCATGTTCGTGGGGGCCGGTCTTCCCACAATGGAACAGACTGTACCAGCAAGCAGATGATGGGATGACGTTCTTTCAGCGTATCGCTCGTATTCACATCGATCCGTTGACAGAATCGGAGACAATGGATGAATGACGGGGTTGCAGCCAAAGTCTTGAATGTCTCTGACACTGCGAATGCTCGGTGGCGGTTGCATCGTGCAGGTATTGTCAATGTCTATCAGTACGAGAACGAGGTGTTGGACTTCGCCGGTGGCCGGCTTCTGCTGCGAGGGGTGAACGGTTCCGGTAAATCCACGGCTATGAACATGCTGCTGCCGTTTCTGCTCACTGCCCGACCGGGGCGTATCGACGCGGCCGGTGAGCAGCGTGGGATACTCAAATCGTGGATGCTCAGCGGACGTGACGACACACAACCGATAGGTTATCTGTGGATCGAATTCAAACGACTCGACGAGTTCCTGGTATGCGGTTGTGGTATCAAAGCCAACCGGAACTCCGACAGAGTTTCAACCTGGTGGTTCGTCACATCGAAACGGCCAGGCATCGATGTGTCGCTGGTCGAGCAGGGGGTGCCTCTTTCGGCTAGTGCTCTGCGTGCAGCTCTCGATGATGACAAAGTGTTCAGCGAACGCCAGCGTGGTGACTACCGCCGCACCATAGAAAGTCAACTCTTCCACGGAGCGTCCATCGATCAGCACATCGGGTTGATTCACGTGGTTCGTAGTCCCCGTGTCGGCGACCGGATAGACCGCAACCTTCCCGTCCATCTCGTGGACGCTCTCCCACAGTTATCCGAACAGGCATTGACAGACGCCGCTCAACCTCTGGACGATCTTGAAGAACACCGCCGCAACGTCGCTGATCTGAAACGCACTTCAGACGCGATCCAAGGCATCCTCAACGTGTACCGCTCGTATTGCATCAACGAACTGACACGCCACACCACAGAAGGACGTTCCTGCCTGTCGGAATGGCGACGGTGTGTCCGTAACGAGACAAGCAAAAAGCAAACCGCTGAAGAAGCTGCCGCTGAAGTGAATCGGCTTGATGCCACCATCGGTAACCTCAGCAGCGAAGAACAGCATCTCAGAAGCAAGATCTCGGCGTTGGAAGAATCGGACGTCTATCGCGACGGTCGGAAACTCGACGCGCTGCGCGACCATGTCGAAGAGCTGGCCAAACAACGTGAACGTGCTGCCGGACAGGTCGAAGACAGGACAAGGCTTGTCGATATCGCTATCGGAGATCTGCGGAAAGCGCGACAGACCAGCCGAAACGATCTTGAGAAGATCAACGCTCATTTGCAAGAAGCAAAACGATTGTGTGCGAGTTGCAGGATCGACCACAAGTCACTCGACCTTGTCGTCGTGAACGAATCCACCCTGGCCGATGCCGGTGCCATTAAGTCTCCCGACACCACCGCACTGGACAGGTCTGTCAGCGTCACTAAACCGGACGGGTCTTTCAACGTCAGTGGCATTGAACGTCAGATCAAAGCAACAGCCGGTGATGTGCTTTTACGGCGGAACGATCTTCGAAGTGCGGAAGCTGCGTTGGGAGTTCTGGATACCGCCATCGAGCAGCTCAGCCGGGCCGAGTCGCGGCTCGAGGATGCTTCCGATGCCGCTGATCGTGCTAAAGGGAGACTCACCGAGCAGTACAAGCGTCTCAACGCTGCACGAGATGACTGGATGGAGAAGATCGAGTCATGGTCATCCACAGTTCACCCCCTGTTGCGCGATACCGGCATTCACGCACCGAGAACAGCCTCATTGAGTGGTACTACCGGTGTTGCGGGTGCTGATCTGTCGGGCCTTGCTGGAGCTGCGGACAGTCCTCCCGAAACCGTACACGCTGATCTGTTGGGTGAAATCGATATTCTCGCCGGTTACTGGCGGAATGAGATCGCAGCGGTTGATCATCGGCTGGCGGATGAACGAGCGACAGCTGAAGATGCGCAGCAACATCTTGATGAGCTGTTGAGTCAAGCCGAGCCTGATCCACCTAGACTCGGCTGGCAATCCGTAGACGGCCAGCGTCTTGGCGGTGTCGACTACTGCCTCGCCGATCTGATCGACTTCGCTTCACATGTCGACAACGCCGGTGATCGTGCAGGACTTGAAGCGGCACTGGAATCCTCGGGACTTCTGGCAGCACGCTTAGCCGGTGACACCACCGTCGAACTGGCGAATGGTGAGTTGGTCGCCATAATCGCAGGGGGCGCACCCGATCCGTTGAGTGAGCATCTCACCGTGACAGTACCCGATCGGCTCATCGGGCATGTGAATGAAGGTCTGGTGGCAAAGCTTTTTGATTCAATCTCATGTGACATGTCGAGTAGTGCTGCCACCGTGATGACGCTCGACGGTGAATTCAGGGTCGGTGCGCTGTGTGGACGTCACCACAAAGAACGAGCCGAGTTCATAGGCGCTACCGCGCGACGAGCTGCACTTGAACGAGCCCGACAGGAATCGGCTGTACGTTTGGAACAGGCTCGCTCCGTCGTGGCTCACAGTGAGTCCGAACGAGCTGAATACGAAGCCTCTCTACAGGAAGTAGAGCAGCATAAATCGCTTTTACCCGACACCAGGACAATCGTCTCGACACACGCAGCCGTGGAGGCTGCTACCGACATAGTGGAACAAACAGACGCTGCACATTCTGCGGCCAAAGAACGGGTAAGCGAGGCTGAGCGGGCATCTCAACACGCATCCGATGAACTCCATCGGAGCGCAGCAACTTTGCATCTTCCCGCTGATCGTGCCGGGCTTGATGAGATCCGGCGAGACTTGGGAGATATAGAAGCAGGTTTGAAACAGTGTGGTTCGCAGCTCAGCTTGGTGAAACGATCTGTCGACACGTGGAGTGACGCCGCTGACCGCTGGTCAATTGCCACCGGCGATTTGCAGGACAGCCAGGATTATCAGGTCGATGTCGAATCCAGACATTCCCGGGAACAGAATCGTCTCACCACCATCCAAGACAGCATCGGCGTTGAATATGCACAGGTCATCACCGCACGCGATCAATGCAAAACCGAGCTTCAAGACATCAAGGTTCGCCTGCCTGAGACACGCACCGAGCGCGACGAAGCGTTCCAACGTCAGGCAGCTTTGAAAGCAGAAGCCTCCAGTGCCACCGAACGACGAACGCAGACCGAGAAGGCGTGTGATGAGATGCGACTGCAACTGCTCGACGTCTGCTCTACATCGGGATTTCTCAGTGCCATCACCGGCGATATCGACACGGCATCAGAATTGATCGGCACAGAATCAGCGGGCCCCGAAGGCTTGAAGGAGATACTCGAAGCCACCCGACCTCTTCTTCTCAACACCACAGCGGCTATCAATGCCACAACAGGTATCAACGAAGGCACCTCCCACACCACCGCCGCCCCCATCTCCAGTGTTGTGCACACCGCCATCCACACTGATACCACTGATGCCGATAGTGTCCGCCAATCGTTACGGCAACGCCGGGACTCCCTCGGAGCTGGTTTGGATGCTGAGGCACGGCGACCTGACCCGAGGCTGCCACTGGTCGTCGAGGTGACGGGACGTTTAGGTAGAGCCCCACTGGTGGATTCGTTGCAGAAGGTTTCACAGCAACACCGGGAGCTGGCTGGTTTGCTCGACCACAAGCAGGACAATGCGCTGCGTGAGCTGCTGCAAGGTCTGATAGCACGTGAGATAGCCGAGAAGGTGCACGGTGCTGAGCGTCTGGTGAAGTTGATGAACCAGCACCTCAACGCTATTTCCACCGCTCATCAGGTGGGTGTTCGACTGCGTTGGCAACGTTTTCGGGAGCTTGACCCAACCACGGCACGCATGGTCGGACTACTGGCGAAAGTACCCGATTTACGCACCGAAGACGAAAACCATGAGCTGCGCCGGGCACTGTCGAATCATCTCGATGAGGCTCGTGCGATGCAACCCGACGTGCCATATCGCCAGATCATCAACGAAACACTCGATTACAAGCAGTGGCATGAAATGTCGGTGATGGTACGCCGGGCGGGCAGCAAAGGCAACAAAGAGTCCAAACTCAGTCGCAACACTCCATTGTCGGAAGGTGAGAAGAGGTTCGTGACCTATCTTCCACTTTTCGCTGCCGTGGCTGCCTCCTATGACGCTCTGGCCGAGCAGCACAGCACGTCCGGTACCGACCAGCCGGGTATAACAAGGTTCGTGCTACTTGATGACGCTTTCGCGAAAGTGTCCGAAGACAATCATGCCGCTTTGCTGGGGTTGCTCGTTGAACTCGATCTCGACCTGATCGCTACCAGCGAACGGCTGTGGGGCACCTACAACACCGTACCCGAGCTGTCGATAATAGAAGTCATACGGGATGCACGTCTCGGGGCCATCCTGCTCGAAAAATACCGGTGGGACGGCACCGTCCTAGAACGGCTCGACACATCATGACCAGCCGGCTGGCAAAACCCTACACCGGCAGCGATCATATGCAGGTCGACGCTGATGTCGTTCCTGTGGCGGCCGCTGAACCGGAATCGCCGTCCGATAACAACGACGCCTCTGCTGACGCTCGTCTGCTTTTTCGTTATCTCGGTGGCGACGAGTGGCAGGAGTATCGGGCGATTCTCAAAGTGTTCACCGGTACGTTTTTTGCTGAGTTCACGCCCGACGAAGTGGCAAATGCCGTCACTGAAGTCGGTGTCGACCCGGATGTGGTCGCCGACCGTCTGGAAAGCCTCCGACGTTGGGGTAATCTCACCGTGTCGTCTTCTGTGGGGAACCCGTCGAGCCTCGACGACTACTACCGGAAACGCCACCGCTACCTGATCACACGTTCCGGCCAGGAAGTGTTCGAGCTCGTCGAAGGTGTGCTCGATAGCATTGAAGAACATATCGACGTGCAAGCCGGACGTTTGCGTGATCTACACCGTGCTCTGCTCGATTTGAACGACCACAGCACTACAGGATTCGACAACGTCGCGGCTGCAGATCTCACCGACACGGTGCGCACCGTGTTCGACCTGCACGAACGTTTCACCACAGAACTGACACAGTTCTTCGCTCAACTCAACCTGTGGCAGAGCCGCTACGACCTCAACGCAGACGAGGTCCAGTTTTTCGCGAATGTTCTCGTCACTTATGTATCGGAACAGCTCACAGAGATTGAACGCATGGCACGTCCGATAGCAAGGTGTCTGCAAGAAATCCTTCCCCGGATTCCAGTGCTGTTACCGGCATTGCAGTTCGGTTTGGCGGCGCGTGTCGATGACGCCGGACTCGCCGAGAGCGTAGCGGTGCGACGGCTGGCGGGCACTAGAGCTGACGATTGGAAACACCTCAAAGAATGGTTCGTCGCCCAACCGCCACAGGCATCGCGTCTGGATCAACTGACACAGCAGGCGGTGGCAGCGGTGCGCACCCTCACCACCAACATCACCCGGCTGTCACGCATCGGACTCGGTGCAGCATCAAGGCGAGCGGATTTCCTCCGTCTGGCCGGTTTTTTCGATCAGGCAACCGATGATCAGGAAGCACACGCAATCGCTTCAGCAGCGTTCGGGCTCGGTTCGTGCCGCCGTCTGGGAATCCTGTCCGACGATGCCGACGACCCCGTACCCACTATCACGCCGTGGAAGGGCGCGCCACGTGCTGTCGTGCCGGTGTCGTTACGAGAACGCGGCAGTACAGCACAGCGTGGTAGCGCGTCACCGATCCGAGACCGAAAGCAGCAACGTGACCTGATACGCCGTCGTCGTGAGCAGCAACGTGACAACCGTGAAGCCATAGCCGAGGAGCTACTGGCGAGCATTGGAGACGACGGCACACTGAACGGTGCAGAACTGTCGGACGCTTCGTTCCAGATGCTACTCGACCTCATCGGTAGAACCGAGTACACCAGCACCAACAACGACAACTTCGAGCTTCACCCATCGTCCTCCACACTGCCCGCATCCGTTCCGGCAGTCCGTACATCCACCGCGACCGGGCTTCGCTGTGATGTTCATCAGATCGACAACGCCTGTACTGTTGTTTCCTGTCCGGCTGGTCGGCTGGCGATGCATGGCCTAGTAGTGACTGTGACCGCATCGGAGTCGTGACCGCATCATGCGTAACTGCAACATGACTGTGATGGCATCGTGACCACAGCAGAATCGTGACTGCAAAGGCAACGACTGTGACGACCACAGCGGGTAACCCACAGCAGGCACTCGACCTTCGGGATGCTGCTCGTTACCTTGTCACTCATCCGCTTGTACTCGCCGAACATGAGCCCGAGATGTTCCTGCTGATCAGGCGTTACGAGCAGAGGCTGGACCGCTGGTTCACACAACGTTTCGGATATCGCTTGCAGGTCACCACAGATACGGCGCGCCTGTTCAAATCAACTGTCGTGGCTTCACGGCGTCCACTCCGCACAACGAGCAGTCAGAGCCGGGCGTTTTCCATACGTGAATACACGATGCTGGCTTTAGCGTTGGCTGCGTGCTCGGCTGGTCGTAGTGTGACGAGTTTGCGTGATCTCATACACGAGATCCGCTCTGCAGCGACGGATGCCGGAGTGAGACTCACCGAAGAGCACGCCGACCGTCGTGCGCTGGTCACAGCTCTACGGTGGATGGTCGGTAACGGTATCATAAAAGAAATGCACGACAGTATGGACCGTTACGTCAGTGACAGCGAAGCCGATGCTGTGTTGCAGATCCGATCCGACCGTGTCGCTCTTTTACCGATACCGGTGTTGGCGCGTTCCGAAACGGTTGCGGATGTGCTCGACCGCTCCGATCAAGGCCTGTCGACACGGGCCTGGATACGTTCTCTTCTTCTGGAGGAGCCTGTGATATATCGTCACGACCTCACAGATGACCAGTGGTCGACGCTTCGGCAGCGTCTGCGCGTCGAGTCGTCGATCTTCAATGAGATGTTCGGACTACACATCGAAACCCGCGCTGAGGGGGTCGCAGCGATCGACCCTCAAAACCAGCTGACCGACAGCCAGTTCCCCCGTCCCCACACTGTCGGACATGCAGCCCTGCTGCTGATCGTCCGACTCATAGCAACAAACCGAACCTTAATCGAGCAGAACTCGGTCACAGAAGTCGTGGCGTCTTTAGCCGAGGAGCATCGCCGCTACTGGTCGCAACGATTGGCCGGTGACCTCGATCTTTTGACTCGCAAGGTGCTTGGACTACTCCAAGATCACCGCCTGGTGGAGGTGACCGACGACATCGTACATCTGCTTCCTGCGGCTTGGCGGTATTCCGTGAAAATCGGAACCGGTGTGCAAACCCCACTGTTATGACACACAATCGGATTCCCGAGTCTCTCAAGCAGCCCGGCCTGACCCCGGTGTGGAGAGTCGCTCGTGAGAAACTCGACCGATGGGGATCAGACCGTCGAGGTACTGTTGCTTGCCCCGCACTCGATCCAGGAAGCGTCCTGACCCTGCAATCGCTACTGGGTCGTAAGCCAACCAAACGTCTGGACCTCACTGAACTCGAAGCCGCACTCACCACCCGTCGAATCGGTGACAACCTGTGCAGTGCTCTCACCCGTCTCGGTTGTCCGCCATCCCAAGACGCGGCACGACGACGCACCAAACGGGCACGCTCCGAAGCTGCGCGTGCCACATTGCAAGAAGCCATCTCATCCTGGGATGAACCGTGGGCCACGGCATGGTCTGACAACATCGTTCGTGCCGGACTACTCAAAAACGCTGACAGCGACGCAGTCAAAGTGTTGGTCACAGACGTACGCAGACTGCTCGACCGTCTCGATCGTTTAGAACTGCAGGGCATCAGTCGCACCGAATTGGCAGCATCTCTCTACGGATCGGCCCATGCCCTCGACCGCGGCACGAAACGGGCTACCGCTGTGAGACACGCTCTACGCCACAAGATGCTCGCGCCACCCACCGGCGACTCCCCCACAGAGCGGGAAGAACAGCAACGAGATGTGGATAGCTACGGTTGTGAGGTAGATGCGGTGCCACTCGTCGACACTCCCAGAACAGAGAGGGAACTCTGGGAAACAGCCGGTATTCTGTCCGACCGCGTTTCAGCACCGGTGCTCACATGGGCGATTCCCGCCTCCGGATCATCTGCGCTTGCCAAACAGATCCGAACCGCGCTGCAAGGAATGCTTCCCGTCCATCTCAACTTGATGTCGCTACTGAAATATCCGGTCACCGTTCCCCAAGGCACAGCAGTGCTCGTGGTTGAGAATCCACGGATGGTCGAAGCTGCCGCCGAACGCAACCTGCCGAGCTGTGTCGTCTCGTCCAACGGTAACCCCACGACCGCGGTCACCACCTTGCTACGGCAGCTGCAGGACTCCGGTGCTTCGCTCTGGTATCACGGTGACTTCGACGCGGCAGGGATAGCGATATGCCGTCGTATGCACGAACTCGGTTGCATCCCATGGAAAATGAGTGCCCGCGACTACGAACACGCCATTCACCTAGCTGAGAAAGCTGATGTGCAGCTTGAGACCGACCAGTCGGATTGCAGCCCCACACCATGGGATCCTGCACTTCGAGAGATATTCGAGCATCGCCGCCTCGTCGTCCATGAAGAGTTCGTGCTCAATATGGTACTCAATGAGTTTTGCGATCACTCACCGGCGGACGATTGGCAATCGATACTTTGTTCATAGACTGAGCCTCTACAGTCAAACAACATACCACCACATTCTTGTAAACCACTCGAATAGCACAAATGCTAGGCCTGTTACGTATTCAAAGACCCCCTGGAAGCAAAGGTCTTCTGTGGCGACCGCTACTAAGAGCGAATACCGAACCGTACCCAATATGAGTCGAAGGAACCACCCGAAACAATAGCTCGCGTGCTAGTATGATCGGACTATGGTGAAATTCGTGCACACCGCAGACTGGCAGCTCGGCAAAGCCGCCCGCTATCTCAACGGTGAAGCCAGAACGAGGTTCAGTGCCGCCCGTCTTGATGTCATCGACAGTATCGCTGAGCTCGTCGTGGGAGAGGGCTGCGATTTCGCCGTTGTGTGCGGCGATGTGTTCGAATCGAACCATATCGACCGACAGGTGCTCGTGCGTGCGTTGGAGAAGATGCGTACTGCCCCGCAGGTTGCCTTCTACTTGCTGCCCGGCAACCACGACCCGCTGGACGCGTCGTCCGTCTTCCGGTCCCGAACCTTTGTGGACAACCGCCCGGACAACGTCACCGTGTTGGACGGATCCACTCCAGTGCAGGCGGCCCCCGGGGTGGAGCTGATCGCCGCGCCGTGGTTCGACAAAAGCCCACTCACCGACCTGGTGGATGCGGCATGCCGGAAGCTTGAACCGGCCTCGACCCGTGTGCTGCGCATTCTCATCGGTCATGGTGCTGTAGACGCCATCCACCCGGAGGCGAACGACCCGGCACTCATCTCTCTCGAACGACTCGAGAGCATCATCGGATCGGGAGTGATCCACTACGCGGCACTCGGTGACCGACATTCGACAACTGACGTGGGCAGCACCGGCAGGGTCTGGTATTCGGGGGCACCCGAGCCCACCGCCCATGTTGAAACAGACCCCGGCAATGTGCTGATCGTGGACGTCGACTGGAATCACGTCCATGTGGACCGCCGACGTGTGGGTACTTGGCGTTTCGAACGCAAGGCCTGGGAGCTGAGCTCCAGTGTCGACATCGCAGTGCTCGGGGATTGGCTGACCGCTCTGGAAGACAAAGATCGGACGATCGTAAGATTGGAACTGTCAGGCCAGCTCTCTGTCGCTTGGAAAGCCCGTCTCGATGGGCTGTTCGCCCACAATGTCGACCTATTCGCCGCTTTGGACGTCAGAGGGGAGAGCAGCTCTCTGGTGGTGATCCCGGATGACGCCGATCTGAACGATTTCGGACTCACCGGTTTCGCACAGCAGGCACTGTCCGATCTGAGTGGACTGGCCGGATCCGGGGGTGACCGAGCTGCCGTGGCTCAAGACGCTCTGGCCCTGCTGTACCGGTTCGCAGGAGGGAACAAGTGAGGTTTCATCGGGTGAGGCTGTGGAACTATCGTGGCGTCGACAACTGCGAGGTCGCTTTCTTCACGGAGGGGGTCACAGTCATCGAGGGTCCCAACGAGGTGGGTAAGACGTCCATTCCCGAAGGAATCGACCTGCTCTTCGATCTCATGGACTCCTCCAAGAGTCGCCGGGTTCGGTCGGTCAAACCGGTCGGCCGTGACGAAGGCCCCGAAGTCGAGGTTGAGGTGTCGTCAGGCCGATATCGCTTCTTGTATCGCAAGCGATGGCTCCGTCGCAGCATGACAACCCTGAAGATCATCTCACCGCAGCACGAACAGCTCAGCGGGCGTGCCGCTCACGAACGGGTCAAGGAGATCCTCGCCGAGACTTTGGATTCCGCTCTGTGGAAGGCGTTGCGTGTCGAACAGGGCACCGAGCTGGTTATCCCGAAGTTCGATGTGCCGTCGCTGGGCAGGGCTCTTGACCGTGCCGCAGGTGGAGCTTCCTCGACCGAGCAGCACGATGACCTGTGGAGTCTCATTTGCGACGAACGGGAACGTCACTGGACTCTCACAGGGCGACCCAAAGGAAAACGCACGGCGCAGCAACAAGCCGTGGAACAGGCACGAATGAGAGTCTCCGAACTGGCACAGCAGCTCGACAGGATGGAAGACGACGTTTCCGAAATGAACAGACTAGCAGTTGAGGCACAGCAGCTCGAAACGACGCAGGACAGGTGCGAACGACGAGAACGTGAACTGAGCGGTCAGTGGGAGTCGGTGCAGCGTCTCAACCAAAAAGTGGATCGCCTGTCTGCTGATCACAGTACCGCTCTGGAGAAGCAGAGCCGTCTCACCGCCGAATGGAAGAGCCGCCGGGATGCCGCACGGACGGTTGAAGAACGTCAAGGCCAACTGGCCGCGCTTGAAAGCGAAGCCCGGCAGGCGGCACCGATACTGGCCGCGGCCACCGAACGGGCCGCTGCCGTCGAAGCTGGTCTCGACAAAGCAAGAACTGCTCTGCGGATCGCCGAATCCGAGCAACGCCGAGCCGACGACGACCGCGACCATCACCGACGGTGCATCGAGGTGCAGCAGCTGACAGAACGCTACAACCGTGTCGTAGAGGCAGAGAAAACGCTTGAGGAAGCTGAAAACCGGTTGGCATTCGCCAAAGTCGACGAGGAACTGGTCGTGAAAATCGAACAAGCGCACCTGGCCGTGGTGAGAGCCGAGGCCGCGGTCGCCTCGGTCGAAACAACCGCTAAGCGGGAACTCAGCATGCGGGTGGATGGTGAGGATGTCATCCTCGGCGAAGGAGAGACGCAGCACACCACTGTTGAGGATGAGGTGGTGTTGACCATTCCCGACGTTGCACAGCTGCGTGTACGAGCGGGAACCGGTTCCAAGAGTTTGGCCGTCGAGCGTCGCAAAGCTCGCGACGATCTGCGCCGCCTGTGCGATACTGCGGCGGTCGCCGATCTAACCGAAGCACGGGCAGCAGCCGAACAGCGCAAAGAAGTGCAACGGGCGCGGGATGAAGCCCTCGAAACCATCGAACGGGACCTGCGAGACCTCACTGTCGACGTTCTACGCAGTAAGGCTGAAGGACTCAGCCGACGGATCACCTCATACGAGGCTGAACGTCCACAGGATTCGCCGTTGCCTCCCGATTTCGAAGCAGCCAAACGGATCGCCGCTGATAACAATCGCGTGGTCGGTGATCTCCAGGCTGAGTTCAAGAGCCTGGAACGGGTTGCCGAAAGCGCGGCGGACGTGCTCGACGGGGAAAGGATCAACGAGTCGAACCTCAGCGGGCGGATCAAAATCGCTCAAGACGCGAAAACGCAGGCGGTGAATTTTCTGGAAGCTGCCCGGAAGCAGCGGTCAGACGATGAGATCACAACCGATCTGGCCACAGCTGAACGGCATGTGGAAACCACCGGGGAGTCACTGGAGAAAGCTGAGAAGAACTTGCGAGCCGCTGATCCCGAGTCGCTCGCATCCAGGCTCAGCAACGCACGGGAAGCGGCACAACGCACTCATGAGGATTTGCAGTCCAACCGTGATCGGGGAAATGTGCTGCGTGGCCGCTTGGCCGTTGAAAGCGAAAAGGGGCTCCACACCCGCCGCGATGAAGAGGCGAGCCGGCTGCGACACCTTGAACGTGAACATCAGCGAAGCGAAGCAAAAGCCCAAGCGGCTGCCTTGCTCTACAACATTTTCGCACGGTGCCGTCAGAAAGCCCGACTGCATTACGTGGTTCCGTTCAAGCGAAAAATCGAACAGTTCGGCCGTATTGTGTTCAATGCGTCGTTTACGGTGGATATCGACGACGATCTGCGGGTGATGCGCCGCACGTTGGACGGTGACACTCTCAGAGTCGATCAGCTGAGTACCGGTGCTCAAGAGCAGCTCGGGGTGATCAGCAGGCTAGCCTGTGCGGCTATCGTCAGTCCCGACGGAGGTGGTGCGCCGGTCATCATAGACGACGCCCTCGGATGGAGCGACCCGAGCCGATTGGAACGTATGGGTGCTGCCATCGCAGCCGCGGGCGGACAATGCCAGACTATCATCCTCACCTGCACTCCAGGTCGCTACGCCCACATCGGTAAAGCCACCACTATCCGCCTCCCGAGCCGTGCCTGAGGATGTGTGTCCTGGATGCAGGAAAACCACTTTGAATTCGAATCCCTTCACGAGGTGGAATGTCCCTAGCTTGACTTTCCGATTGGGGCGACCGTTGAAATCATAGAGATCCTGACAGCGGATGCCCCGAGAACTGAAGTTCGCCCTCGCTACTTTGACGATGTGATTGGTGGGAGCGAATACACCGATATCGCCTGAGCTAGCCGAGCTGGTATCGCAGAGCTGTTCTATCTGCCGCGCAACGAATGTGATTTGTGCTTGGAGGTGATTGGCTTTTACCAGTTTCGGCTTTTCACCGGTTCGTTGTGTTTCCCTGTCGGTGTCTTGCCTCTTGTATTGCTCACCTAGGTCGTTGACGGGTTCGGAACCTGCACAGGCCATAGCCGTTTCGATCACATGATGTGGATTGCGAAATCACGAGCCCGTCTTATGACATCAGGAAAGTCGACAACACCTGCATGATGCAAACGCCGGTCCCAGTCGGTTCGCAGTTCCCATGCCTGTCGGCGCATGACCGCTGAGAAGGGAACTCTGCGCCCGGTTCGCTTTATCTCCAGATATTCTTGGCAGGGAGTCGATGCCCCGACCTTTGATGACCGCTCCAACCTCGTCCCGCAAGTATTTCCTAGTGAGACCTGCCCTGTGGAGCGGAGAACCCTTTCTGACGATTTCCCTGTAGGTCCTCGCGAAGGCTGACTCGACCATGTGTCGGTTGATGTTCGGAGTAAAACCGGACTCAACGCAAACCCGTCGTGCCAGCTTGTCGACGTTTATGAACTCCACAATCCCGGGAACCGATGTGGGAAGCCGACGGTAAAGATTCCACAAGACCCGTGAAAGGCTTTTCACATGAGTCGTGAAAAGTACCGGCGGCCGCTGATCACGAGTGAAACGTTTTGCCAACGCAGCTGCCCGATGGAGTGCTACATGCGTTGTCAATGTCAGGCCCAGGCCACGCATCCGTCAGTACCTCCAGCAAGTTGTCTGCTGTAGCACTGTGGAGAATTCGGGCCTGTTCCTCACTGAATCCCACCTCGACTAGCTCAGCAGCAGTCCAATGTGCGAGGATAGGAGGTCTGCCAGCGTCAATGGGAGCAGAATCAGGGTCACCGGCGGGGGGTTGGGTTGTGGCCTCTGGGTTGATGGCGTCGGATTGAACGGTGATCAGAGCGGGGCCACCGGCAAGAGGCACTACGTAGGCAGACCGGTTCGCCGTTTGGTAGACATCGTCATGATGCCCGGCCCGCAAGAATACCGACACAGAACCCTGACGAGCCAACAGTACTCTGAGATTCAGCGATGCTCGAATCGTCCACAAACGTTTGCGTCTACCTGCAAGGCGTTCAAGATGCAATGACGGGGAGTTCGGATCGGTTGTGTATTTTGTCACAGCCTTCCAAACCCGCTTGACATCCACCGGTTCCAGTGCGAGTGTCGAGGGAACGAACTTCGGATCGAATGCGACTTCCATCACTACGATCTAGGCTATCTGCTGTTTCCAAGAGTCTGTCAGAAGGCACGGGGAAACGTGTCTTGGGTTGGCGTGCAGGTCAGAGCAGCGTTGTTACGTGGGGCCCGCCTGTCGGAAGGCTGACATCAGGGGAAGATACTTCGCAATGCCTGCCACAGCAACCAGATCGCGACCACGGCCAAAGGGCCTGGTATGGCGATCATCAGTATCCAGGTGGCGAATCTCACCCAAGAGGGACGGTCGACGAAGCGGCGGTGATAGTAGAGAGAATCCAAGTATTCCCCTTCAGGGTCTGCCTCTGGCCAGTTCGAGCTGAGCAGATCGGCAGCAGGTTCGGCCATATGCCGGGGCACGACGAGAACGGCTGAGTCACCGGTGTTGGGGTGGGAAGCGATAGTCGTGTCGAAACCCACGAACACCTTTGCTTCATAGCCGGCTTCTTGTAGTCGAGCAGCAGCCACGTCGGCCTCCCAGCGGTTGTCATACTCGGCTATGACTGCGAACCCTTCATACTGTTTCATACGATTATCTGAGCGTATCATCAATGATCTCAACATCACTACATCTCGATATAACTACCCCTACAGCCACACCCGCCGCAGCATGGGCACCCAGCTATCTCACCCAACACCTGCCAAAACCCACCGGTAAATCCAAGAACATGTCTCAACCACAGCATGTGCACCCAGCTACCTCACCCCTCACACTGGATGCGAACCCAAGGTCATCACTGCTAGTTGCTCAGCTAGTGCTCACAACCTAACCGCAACCGAGCAGTGGCAAGCCGAACGGAGAGTTAGGCTGCGAGCAGGCTGTTTCCAGCTGCACTAACTCACGCTGGTTTTACCGGTCTCCCCTACCAGTGCAGGGCTGTCTGTTGCGACTGGCAACACCGGCTGCATGCCATCATCATTGACATCGTCTACCGTCTTGGCAAGCACATTGATACCAAGGTGGCCTTCAATGCGGGCCAGCCGTTGGCTATTTCCAGCAATGCCATCGCTCAATTTCTGCAAGCTAGTACGTATCTCACTGTTCGCCTTCTGCAACTCACCACGCAGCCCGTAGATCCCCTCATGCAACTCACCACGTATCTCACTGTTCGCCTTCTGGAACTCGCCACGCAACTCACTGTTCGCCTTCTGGAACTCGCCACGCA
>JAPPJC010000071.1:0-2416 GCA_028820455.1 Acidimicrobiaceae bacterium | reverse complement strand
GCCTTCTGGAACTCGCCACGCAACTCACTGTTCGCCTTCTGGAACTCGCCACGCAGCCCGTGGATAGTTCTCTGTTGGTTCCAGATGATCGCTAACACAGCCAGTGCAACAGTCACTAATTGTACAACAGAATCCCAACTCATAATTTGATTGTACCTTCCACAAATACATTATACATAACAACTGCTCACTTTGAGCATGACTAGCTGATAATTAATTTACATTATTTATTATACTTGATAAATACTCTATTAACATGAAAAGATTTGAAATACTCAACTCAATTTTGTTGAGTCGCTGATGACTACCACTGAGCGGGTCAGCACACTACTTCTACTCCACTACCTCCTAACCTCCCACGCTGTCAGCTGGTTCACGCAGAATTCCCATACGGATGCATCCTGCATTCGGATCATCACGTTTTTCTAACCTCATCTTTGTGATAGGATGTGTAGTGACGCGAGGAACATCTTATAAACACACAAAGAACTTCAAATGATAGAACACAATCAAGAGACACACGGCAGCAAAGAAAAAGAAAGGAGAGTGGACTTCTTGTTATGAGCACTCCCTTACCCCCTTCCCCGATGAATACCCCTCAAACTTCTTACACAGCTAGGTACCTCTCTGGATTGCTGGGGCTGGCATTCTTGCTGTCAGGGCCGATGCTCGCGATATTGGGCCTAATGTTCATTCAAGATACACTGTTGTTGGGTCTGGTCTTACTTCTGGGTGCGGTGATCGTCTTCTTGTCGGGTACGGGATTGTATGTTTTGCAGCCCAACCAGGCTTTGGTGCTGATCATATTCGGTCGTTACCGTGGAACCGTGCAGGAACCCGGCTTTTTTCTGGTTAATCCATTCGCTCGCATGGAGTCGCGCAAAGTGTCGCTGCGTGTACGCAACTTCACGACTAATGTCTTGAAAATCAACGACGCAGAAGGCAATCCCATTGACATATCCGCAGTGGTGGTTTGGCGTGTGGTTGACACTGCATTGGCCATCTTCAATGTAGACGAATTCAAAAACTTCGTGCATGTGCAAAGTGACACGGCTGTACGACATTTGGGCTCACAGTATTCCTACGACAACTTCGAAGAGGACCAGCCGTCATTGCGTTCTAGCCCCGAAGTTGTGGGTGCTTGCCTGCACCAGGCATTGCAAGACCGTCTCGCTGCCGCGGGCGTTCAAATCGTCGAAGCTCGTTTGAACCACCTCGCCTACTCCACTGAAATCGCTGAAGCCATGCTGCGACGCCAGCAAGCTGCTGCTGTGGTGGCTGCTAGACGTACTATCGTAGAAGGTGCTGTGGGCGTGGTCGAAGACGCCGTAAATCTTCTGCAAGAACGCTCAGTCGCAAACTTTGATTCACAATCCAAAGCCGCTTTGATATCCAACCTACTAGTCGTGTTGACAAGCGAGCAGCAGACCACACCGGTGATAAACATCTCTGCAGCGTCTCCACCAGCAGAACTCCAGCACGCGGAGACGAGCCCGACAAATCCCAATGTCACCAATCTGCTGACAGACATAGTATCGGATACGGTGACATAAGATATTCCCGCATAAATGGAAGTCCGTAGGTGGAAGTCCGTAGGTCGACCATTTGTTCTTCCTCGCGCTCCTTGTTGCATGACTGTTCACTACAACCGGTGTCTACCACAATTGCACACTAAAGGATAACCAGACCATCAAATGCTGGGGCTCCAACACCTACGGGCAGGCTAATCCGCTGGGATAGCTTGACGAAGTAGACTGACAATGACATCAAAATTGAAACGCTGTCTCCACACTTCGATCCCACAAACCACTAGAGACTCTAGCTATGACAACAAACACGAAACCCTCCACTACTACAACCCTCCTATACGTTCTAGTCTTATGCGTCTTAACTCTCAGCAGCTGCACAAAAAACGAACCAGACAACCCCACACTACCCGTCGCCCGGCCATGGCTGACAACCACAACCACCCTACCATTGCCACCATTACCAACCTATACACACATCACAGCAGGCAGTGTCCACAACTGCGGAATCACAACCAACAAGACCATAACCTGCTGGGGACGCAACAACCACGGGCTGACAGAACCGCCAACAGGAACCTACACACACATCACAGCAAGCGACAGCCACAATTGCGCAATCGCCACAGACCAAACCATCAAATGCTGGGGCTTGAACAACTACGGACAGACAGAACCGCCAACAGGAACCTACACACACATCACAGCAAGCAGTAACCACAGCTGCGCAATCGCCACAGACCAAACCATCAAATGCTGGGGAAGCAACGCCTCTGGACAAGCAGAACCGCCAACAGGAACCTACACACACATCACAGCAAGCGACAGCCACAATTGCGCAATCGCCACAGACCAAACCATCAAATGCTGGGGCTTGAACAACTACGGAC
>JAPPJC010000078.1:13805-24885 GCA_028820455.1 Acidimicrobiaceae bacterium | reverse complement strand
AACACCACAAAATTTTCAAAAATCACCCCCAAAAAATCCCAAAAAAAAAAAAAACACCCCCCCCCCCCCCCCGATCGCCACAGCCGTAATAGTAATGGTAGACAATCTCAGGTTAAGCTTGGCTTCAAATAGGACTAGGATTATCTTATGATGCTCTCACAAGCCAACACGGAAATTGAGGCCAGCAGCACAGAATCCCAGATCGCTAGTGTCTGCGGCGGCACGAATCGCAGCTTCGTTTGCGAGCAGGTTTACAAGTGGACCGATAACGACACGCTCGCAACCGCAGCAGATTGGCTGCTACACCGCCCAGTGCGTATCGCTGTCATTTTACTGCTTGCTTGGATCATCACCCGTATCATCAAACGAGCTATCGTGCGTTTCGTGAAGAAAATCCTCACCGCTCCTGAAGATCTCGGATTGCGGAAAATCAAAGGAACAGAATCTGTTAGAGTGCTTTTAGGCAAGAAACAACATAGCCGCACCGAAGCTCGAGCTGAAACTCTAGGCCATGTGCTGCGCAGTGTGGCTATAGCAGTGGTATGGGGATTCGCCGGTCTGCTGATTCTGAGCGAAGTCGGTGTAAACCTTGGGCCTCTGATTGCCGGTGCTGGTATCGGTGGTATCGCTCTGGGCTTCGGATCACAGTCGATAGTTAAGGATTTCCTGTCTGGCCTGTTCATGCTAGTTGAAGATCACTACGGGGTAGGAGATGTGGTTGACCTGAACTTCGCTATCGGCACAGTGGAAGAAGTGTCGCTCAGATCAACCACCATACGAGACCTCAAAGGCACTGTTTGGCATGTTCCTAACGGTCAAATCAACCGAGTTGGAAATTTTTCTCAGCTATGGTCTCGAGCACTTATCGATATCGAGGTCCCACCCGGTACAGACTTGCGTCAATCCATAGAAGCAATCGAACGCGTATCCGAAGAACTGTGGCAAGACCACGAATGGGGTGCCAAAATGCTAGCTGAATGCCCAGACTTGTGGGGAGTGCAACAACTCAGCAAGACAGGCACAGTGCTGCGGATAGCAGCTAAAACCAAACCTTCAATGCAATGGAAAGTGGAAAACGAGCTGCGTTTACGTCTGATAGAAGCCTTCGAACAAAACGGCTTAACAGTTCAAGCTGCCTAGTCCGCTTCGCTACCCCACTTCAGGCTAGTAGGCTAGTGTTGATGCAGTTCACTTAGGAGCATGAGTTATCATGGATAGGCCGTCACCTATCGGCAGCATAGCTACCATCACCCGAGGGTCAGCGATCACATGAGCGTTAAAGGCTCGTATGGCATCAGCTTCAGCTTCAGTGCAGTCGGGATCAACCACGAAACCACCCCATAAGGTGTTGTCCACAAGTATGACTCCACGCTCCGACAAACGAAATAAGATCTCTTCGTAATACTGAATGTAATTTTCCTTGTCTGCATCAATGAAAGCAAGATCGATGCGGGGATGGGACGGCAAACCCTCCAAAGTATCCAACGCCGGGCCAATGCGAAGATCAATACGATCATCCACTCCCGCGCGTTTCCAATATTTCCGTGCTATTGCCGTCCACTCTTCCGAAAAGTCACAACACAAGAGTTGGCCGTCCTGTGGTAAAGCTTTAGCCACCGCCAACGCGGAGTAGCCTGTGAAAGTGCCTATTTCCACAGCAAAACGAGGCTGCAAAACGGTGGTGAGTAGCGACATAAAAGTACCTTGAGCAGTACCCACCCGCATATCGCCTATTCCCTCATCCAAAGCAGATGTCACAGCGATAAGTTCGTTCTGTACATCATCTGGACTAGTAGAATTGTCTACTATATAAGCCGATAAATCTTTGTCAAGAAACTCAACCTCAGAAGCCATCAGCACATCCTTTCATTAGCCAATACTAGCGAAGTTTTTCAGCTGCTTGTTGGATAAACGTGTTTTTTGGCTGTCAACATAACCTTCAAACGACTAAAGGCAACGAAGGTTCTGCGCCGATGGTAAGCGGTGATGGTCCATCCGCTTTCAGTCGCCACCAGCCTGTTGCAGCGATCATGGCGGCATTGTCGGTGCACATTGCCAAACTCGGCAGATGCACCGCTACCTTTTTGTGTTCACACAAATCTCGGGCTACCTCACGCAACCTGCTATTAGCAGCCACCCCACCTGTGAGACATAGCCCTTTAGCACCGTAAACCGACACGGCATTCAAAGCTTTGGCGATGATCACATCTACAACAGCCTCCTGGAATGAGGCCGCTACATCCTCTAAAACAGCCCCAGGGTGGTGACGCATATAGGTGGCAACAGCTGTTTTAAGGCCACTGAAAGAGAAGTTCCAACCGTCTGTGAACATAGGACGAGGAAAAGTAATAGCACTAGCCTCGCCTTCTCGGCTGCTGCGATCAATTGCCGGGCCGCCAGGATAGCCGAGGCCAAGAATTCGTGCGACCTTGTCGAAAGCTTCACCAGCCGCATCATCTACAGTGGTGCCAAGCACTTTATAGCGAAGTCTGTCCTCCATGAAAACCAGAAAGGTATGACCACCCGAAACCAGCATAACCACAACCGGAAGTTCGATGTCGGGCTCATCGAGAAAAGTGGCTTGCAGGTGAGCTTCTAAATGGTTTACTGCTACAAACGGCACACCCCAAGCCAGCGAGAGTGCTTTTGCGGTTGACACTCCTACCAGTAAAGCCCCTACAAGACCAGGCCCTACAGTAGCTGCTACAGCTGTGATCTCATGTTCGCTGATCCGGGCTTCTGAAATAGCTCGCGAAACTACGGGTATGATTCTCTCAAGATGCGCTCTGCCTGCTATTTCGGGCACCACACCGCCATATAGAGCATGCACGTCAGCTTGACTCGACACCACCGACGACAACACCTCGCAACCGTTGACCACCACCGCGGCTGCTGTCTCATCGCAGGAAGTCTCTATGCCCAATATCGGACCATATGTAAGACAATCGCTC
Source organism: Acidimicrobiaceae bacterium (assembly GCA_028820455.1). Lineage (GTDB taxonomy): Bacteria > Actinomycetota > Acidimicrobiia > Acidimicrobiales > Aldehydirespiratoraceae > JAAXHB01. Next base: position 21,934 of record JAPPJC010000078.1, on the reverse strand, counting down.
ATCACTGGTACCTATTCATGTTCCCAAACGCCGAGCGTCGGGGGTGCGTAAGTATAGCGGCCTAACTTGCTGTTCTGCGTCAACAAACTGCTGGCGGGCAGCTAGGTCGCTGGCATATAGTGCCAGAGCTTCAGCTGATGGATATGAAAACCCTTTGTCGGCTATCTCCACTCGGGAAGTTGCCACTATTCGGTCGTTGTCGGTTGTTTTTGTGATTCGCTGACTAGCGAATGCCGTTGTGAATACTGGATATTCAATAACCCCATCCCCTACCAGCAACACCTCTGCTCTTGAAGCAGACTTTGCCGGTGATCCACCTGCGAAATAGTCGCTGCTCAGCGCAGTGAGAGAGTTATCCACCCTTGAAGCAGACTTTGCCGGTGATCCACCTGCAAAGCCACCGGACTCTAGTAGATGCTTGATTTCTGATACCACCTGACCAGGTTTTGCGACTTTAAGCTCTGACAGCCGCTGGAGGCCATACATTGCCCACTGGTAGACAGCCCAGAACACTTCACCACGTTTAGCATCGATAACCGTTACTATCAGCCTGCGGGTATGACGCACACCAAAAGCTACTATTTCCACACTATTGGCAGTAATCGTGGGAACCTTCAAAGCGTAGGCAAGAGCGTTAGCCGTGGTAACGCCTACCCTTAAGCCGGTGTACAATCCGGGACCCACATCAACAGCCACCGCTCCGACATCTCTTAAATCAACACCAGCCTGATCGCACGCCGTAGATATTTGGCTAGCCAGCAGTTCAGCATGACTTCGATCTCGGGTAGCCTGCACCACCGACCGCACCCCATTAGAATCACCGATCGCACAACCCACACGTTTCGTAGATGATGTAATCGCTAAAATCAGCATTTCACGATCTCGCACGCAAACCTTATCGTGTCCAGCACAAATCTTCCGTCCTCATACGCGAATCCTCATGTGCCGTGTCTTCCTGCTGTGGTGTGTAGTCCTACCACAAATCTTCCGTCCTCATACGCGAATCCTCATGTCCAACGCTTAAGCGCAAACTGTATGCGATCGCTGCGTGAAAGCCACGACTCACCCCGACCTTTTACTTCAATCAAACGGGCAGCATTGTCTATGTCATCAGCGAAGCCGGCGGCAGCAGAAGCAGTGTTGGAATGCGTGCTGAAGACAGAGTCAGTATCAGAGGTCGCACCAGAGTCGGAAGTTGTGCAAGGTCTGGAGTGAAGACTACCAGTGTGCTCCGATGGCCTTCGTCTAGTTGTACTGGAGTCAGAAGTCGTGTAAGACCTAGAGATTGCATAAGGGCCTGTATCAAACTGAAAGCGTATCTCTACCAGCAGATGTGTTGGCGGTAGTAGTGATATAATGCGGTTACCCCATTCCACCAGAGTTACGCCATCATCGAACAACTCAACCAGGGCAAGGTCATGCGCTTCTTCAAAATACTCAAAACGGTAAACATCGAGATGGTTTACAATCAACTTTCCTTGATAACGATTCGCTAGGGTGAAGGTTGGGCTAGTTACAGGCGATGTCACCCCTAAAGCAGCAGCAAAACCTTGAACGAATACTGTTTTTCCTGCCCCTAGGTCTCCAACTAATATGATTACATCACCAACACCAACCAAGTCAGCTAGAGCAGCCCCAAAGCAACGGGTGTCGCCCATGCTGGTGGTCACAAAATGACATTCCCATTCCGGCATCCGGGTTTCAGACTTTTCCATCAACTACACACTACCACCATGTTGATGCTGATATTGGCTTTTGGCTTATCGGCATGTGGCACCTCCAGCAACTCCACGCACAATCCCTCAGGGACATTCCTCACCGACCCGGCAAATCATACTACTAGCCCTACCGTTGCAAGCACCACTACCGCCACACCCGACATTACTCAACCCCTTGACACCAACGTCTCGTCTCCTGCAGACACGCCACCATCCACCCCTACACAAAGCACCACAGAAACGACAACACCATCATCCAAACCATCCACCCCTACACAAAGCACCACAGAAACGACAACACCATCATCCAAACCATCCACCCCTACACAAAGCACCACAGAAACGACAACACCATCATCCACGATAAAACCAAAAACAGCCGTAACAGTACCCGACATCACCGCAAAAACTCTGCTAACGCTCGATTCGCCCATTGCGTTGACAGCAGCTCCGAATGACGACCTAGTGTGGGTGGCTGAGCGAGGCGGTCGAATACTACGAGTGAATCTTGCAAAAGGAGAAGTAGCACAAATTGTGCTTGACATAAGTGAAGAAACCACCGTAAGAAGCGAGCAAGGCCTGCTGGATATAGCCTTAACCACAAACTGGCTTTACGTAAGCTTCACAGATCTCGCTGGCAACAGCCGCATCGATGCCTTTAAACGTGAAGGTTCCGGTGTTGGCTCACACCGAGAAACAATACTCACCTTGCAACAACCTTTCAGCAATCACAACGGAGGAGGGCTGGCGTTTGGCGATGACGGCTATCTGTACATCGGTTTCGGTGATGGAGGGTCAGCTGGCGACCCGCACAACCACGGGCAAAACCCTCAGACACTGCTAGGAACGATCGTACGCATAAATCCCACCCCCGGCACCGCCAACCCGTACACCATACCCACTAGCAACCCATACGCACAAAACAGCCGCGCAGGAGCACCTGAGGTGTTTCTTATAGGCCTGAGAAACCCGTGGCGTTTCTCTTTCGACCAAACAACCGGAGACCTATGGATAGCGGATGTAGGACAAAACAGATACGAAGAAATCAATATGCTACCCGCCGAAAGTCAGACAAACAACAGCGGAATCGATAATTGGGCTGGTAGTAATCTTGGCTGGAAACTACGAGAAGGGAAACATCCTTACTGCGCCGACTGTCAGCAGGAAACAAACTTGCTGGAACCTATATGGGTGTATCCTCACGGCGACGCCTGCAGCGTGACAGGAGGGTTCGTGTACCGCGGTTCGGCTATTGAAGGTCTTTACGGTTGGTATCTTTTTGGCGACTACTGCACAAGTAAGATTTGGGGCTTGGATATTTCCACAGAGTCAACGACATTTAAAGATTTCAATGTGGAAATACCAGGTGGCCAGCTTGCATCCTTCGGACAAGACAAGCACGGCGAACTATATACACTGTCACTGCAAGGCAAAATTGCACAAATCAGGCCAAAATAGAAGCATCAGCTTCCGCACTACCCCACCCCGGCATCAAAACCGTCAGATCCCATCCCGTCACCAGAAATTGCTAGTCATAGCTATTACCACTACACTTACGTCAACAAGCGAAACATCCGCCACGTTATATGCGCTTTTGTTTCCGATCACCTAACCGGTCGTCCGGAAACCAGAACAAGCCCAGCATTCCACCCAGTAATCTACAAATAAAAGAAATGCCGTCGAAAACAAACGGCCAGCCAATACTAGTAGACTCAGAACTAATCCCCCTCAACCTCAAACCTCTTTCAACCCGACTAAGACCTGATATTTTAATGTCTAGCCAAAACAAACCTTGTTCTTTTTGAATTCGCATTCCTCGTTGCTTCCAAATTTAAACCAAACACACAAAATACGACCAAACTCAAACTGCAGTGGTACCTCAATCTAAACCTGAACAACAACCAGTGGGCACATCAGAAGATACCGGTGACCCCACGGAAACCGAATCCGGGGCCAATGCACCAGAAGATACGTCCACGGTCTTACCTGAGATCCAACACATACGCTGGTTGGATCCAGTTCCACAGCTTAAAAAGGCTACTCTGATCGTGGCTTTTGAAGGCTGGAATGATGCTGGCAGCGCGGCCACTATGGCAGCCAAGCATTTGAGCAAACATTGGAGTTGTAAGACTGTAGCTAATATCGACCCGGAACAGTTTTACAACTTCACATCCACACGCCCGGTTGTACAATTCAATAAACAGCCAAAACGTACTTTGAAATGGCCGTCAAACGAATTCAAGGTCGCTCGGCTGCCTCAGGGAAGAACGGATGTAGTGCTACTTATCGGCGTGGAGCCTCAGCTTCGATGGCGAACCTTCTGTGATCGGATAATCGCAACCGCTGAGGTACTGAACACAGACTCTGTGGTAACTTTAGGGTCTTTACTCGCTGAAGTCCCTCACAGTCGACCGGTTGAAGTGTACGGCACAGCCGACAACAAAACTCTACGAACAACTTATGAGTTGTCCCCGTCAACCTACGAAGGCCCCACCGGGATAGTCGGCGTACTAGCGTCTGCCTGCCGTGAAGCTGGATATCCTACAGCGTCTTTTTGGTCCGCGGTGCCTTCATACACGCCTGGCACTCCTTACCCGAAGGCTGCTTTAGCACTTGTCAATCGAGCAGCAGCGGTGGTGGGCACATCAATGGCTACTGTGAACTTGGAGCGGACAGCTTTTGTTTACGAACGTGAAATAACTCAGCTGATGGAAAAAGACGAAGAAACTTCCGAGTATGTGAAAAGGTTAGAACAAGCTTGGGATGATGTTAAAGGTAGTACTCTTCAAATCAATGAGACAGCTGAATCAGAAGCAGATGCCAATGATCCCGTTTTGGAAAATGATCCCACAACCCTGCTAACCGAAGTGGAAGAATTCCTGCGTGACACCAAAGAAGAAGATTAACCAGAACTTACGGACGGGTTCGTTTAAGTATCTGCTCAACTGGACCTGAGAGACCAGCGAAAAAACCTCCGAACTCGGCGTAAGCGGCTGACACGCGGTCGTATCGCATAGTGTAAACGGTTTCTTTGAGGTCGTTCATGGATTTACCGAACAGCGTAACAGCCCACTCCCAGTCGTCAAGACCGGACGACCCGGTAACGAGTTGAGTAACACGACCCGTGAACTTACGGCCGGAAGCTCCATGCTCGTACATCATTTCCTGCCGCTCCTCAAAACCTAGCTCATACCAGTTTTGCTGCGGGTTGCGGCGTTTGGACATGGTGTAGAAACACCATGCAGGCTTGCCTTCAGGAGGAAGCTCAGGATACAACCGCATATTGGCCATGCCTTTCGACATGCCAGCGGCGTATTCCGACAACTCGGTAAGCGACACGTAGCTGTCTACTATTTGTAAACCCGCATGAACCAACGAGGTTTGCAGGTCACGCACAACCCAGGCGTCTTCGTGCAGAATCATGAAACACAGCTCTGCTTTGTGGCCGAAAACTGCCACACACACCACCTGCACGCCCTGGGCTTCGGCTTGCTCCACTATTTCAATTATCGCATCATCGTTTGCGTCCGGCAGGCGCGCACAAAACAAGTGAAGCGCAAAAAGACCTTCCGAAGTCAATGCCGTATCAACCATCAAAACATCCTAATTCCGTTTATTGAACACTGGACTACAATACAAGAATCTGCAGCTGCCACTATTGGGGGCTCTCATCGCCCATGTGGGTATATCGTGCCAGTCGACTGATAGTACAAGAACAGAAGCCAGCATTCAGACCTCTGGACTTTCCGCGTATTCATCGATTATCGTGTCGCTCATATGGGAGAGGTGTGGGATCTGTGCCAATTCGTCAATTCTGTCATACGGTAAAAACGAGCATCGTTCATAGAGTGGCCCACCGCCTAAAAGCGAAAACACGAGTCGCTTGATCTGATGTAAAACTTTCTCGCGTTTATCCATCGGTGCTACAATATGCAGCCGGATATTAATATTGGGTTGTAACGCTAGTAGATCTGCCATCCGCAACAGGCCGGAATAAATTGCGGTTGTGTGTTCAATTTCGAAAGCTCTAGTCATCGACCGGCCTTTAAGCCACAGCACGTCAATCTGTTCTATGGTCTGCAAACTCGTGTCATCATAGTTCAATGGAAGTTCGTTTAAGAATTGTTGGTGGGTGTTTTCTGCGACGTGTTCTAAAACTCGGTTTTTATCGTTTCGAGGAATCCAGATTTTAAACCCCATTTTCACACCGATCTCTGCCACTTTCGCTTGATAGCGAATTGATGTACGGCTTTCCATCTGGCCAGCATCTGTCGACGAAACAGTGGCTAATGCATGCTGCTCGGTTGTGGAATCTTCGTCTTCTTGGTGCTCATCATCATGGCCAGAAACCTCAACCTCGACCTCGCCGCGGTTTAATGTTCGCACTCTTCGTGTGCGATTGAGCTGCTTTTTGTCTTTTGCTGTAAGCGGATACGGGTTGGGGTTGGTTTGCTGCTCTTTCAGCAACTTCACAAGAAAGCGTCCATCTTCGTCGGGGATAGTTCTCAGAGAGCCTCTAAAAAATCCTCCCCATTTGCGATTTTTCGGATCGTGTTCTCTGGTGATACTAAGGGTTTGCCAAACCTGTGGATCTTTTGTGGGTACAGCAAGCTCTGGTTTCAATGTCACAACAGGTTTAACCTGAAATCTGATGGGAAATTGCTTATGCCAGTCAGAATCAGGACTACTAGAAAAAGGACTACTATCAACAAAGAGGTCGGATGTAACTTCTAGCACCCCACACCATCTTGACAGACGTGCCAGATAACACACAAAAATATCACCCTTGTCGACCCGTTTGGCAAGACCCTTGGATCCTTTCTTTAAACCAACAATGGATCGTTCAGTCTCAAGGAAAACCTTCCAATTTTCTGGAAGAAAAAGATCAGAATAATACGCCATATGAACCGAGACTACGAGGAAGGTGGATGATTCTGAGGGTTTGGGGTGGGCTGAAAAGATTTAAATGATACTTCATATGAACCTCTTCGGGATTTGATGCATACCGATACGTGGAGTGGATACTCCTTGGAATACTTTACCAGCTATCCGCTATTGACTGGCACAACATCCAATATGGTCATCAGTTATAATGCAATAAGATTTCAGAAACGACGAATGAGGTTCAGGTAAGAATGAGGTTCGGATTAGGGTATAGGCGGGGACTTCTCACCAACAGCTTCAAGATGTTTGGATGTTCCTGGGCGATACTCCGAAAAGACCGTGAAATACTGTTCATATCTGCTTTTCAAATGCTGTTCACTGGAGTTGTTCTAGTAGGCCTTCTTGTTGCTGGACTTTACATCGACAAGAACAATGATGATAACAGGCCGATTTCTGAGATATCAGTAGACCAATCAGATGCGCAGATAAGCCAATCGGATGCGACTACAAACGAAGAAGGCGGGAATGTAAGTGCTGCAACTGATGGCAGTACAGTTTCATCAACGTTTTACATATACTCTGCATTAATATTATTCGTCTTGATGTTTACAGCCCAATTAGCTCAAGGGGCTATCGTAGCTGCTGCTTATGAGCGTATGGCAGGAGGTGACCCCACTGTGAGAAGTGCACTGAGAGCAACTATGCCGACTCTTATCGCTATAGCCAGTTGGGCTCTGATTAAAACAGTAGTGCATGTATTTGTTGCGGTTGTTCGTAGCTCGATAAGAAAAAGTCGTGGGCCTGATTTCGTGTCGCGTTTTGGAGAAACCGCATGGAAGTTTGCATCATATTTGACTGTACCTGCGATAGTGATAGACCGTCAAGGGCCAATTAAAGCACTAAAACAGTCGTTGTATCTGCTGCGTCACACCTGGGGTGAGAATCTTGCAGGAAATGTTGGTCTGGGCCTGTTAGGTTTCTTGTGCATGCTTCCGGGCTTTGCAACAGTGCCATTAGCAACGAGGATAGCAGGTACTCCAGATGAGATTAGCAGGGATGCCATCACTAATTGGCTGGCGGACAACCCGGCTGCAATCTTTTCATCTCTGATCATTGTTGCAGGGGTTGTGTGGATACTATTCGTGAGGATGCTTTTCCACACTCTTAGCAATATATTCAAAACAGCTTTGTATGTGTATGCTACCACAGACTCAAATATTGCGGGCTTCAACAACACCGACCTACAGAAAGCTTTCGCCGCTAAAGGCATATACTAGCAAACTTTTGGAAACCGTTTACCGCAGCCAGTGAATTCATCGGGCCTGAACATTAGTAATCCTTAAGCACTCTCAGTATCACGACAGGCTAACTGTTCTATTCTGAAACACTGCCACAAAGTGCGGAGCTATAGTTTGAGTGGTGGGGGGGGGGGGGGGGGGGGCGGCGCCAAAAAAAAAAAAAAATAAATTTTTTATGTTGATGATTATTGAGCGAAAAGTTGGTGTGTTTGGGGTGGGGGGGGCGGGG
>JAPPJC010000078.1:0-13795 GCA_028820455.1 Acidimicrobiaceae bacterium | reverse complement strand
TTAATAACATTCTCTTTTAAAATTTATAAAAAAACAACCCTACCATCATGTTGTGTTTTGGGGGGGGGGCGCCGCGCCCCCCCCCCCCCCCCACCACTCAAACTCAATCAGCTCACATTTTTGATGAAGGCAAGATTAACCGCCGAACTTGTGATTGTGAGTAGGGCAGCTCGCACTGTTTACGGTATACCGCAGCACAGCCAACAGCCTACGGATCATGTGATTTGAGACTAGTAGTCCATATCAGGCATTGCAGCATCAGCGTTGTCTTCTGGAGCGTCGACGATGACAGCTTCCGTGGTGAGGAACAGGGCTGCCACCGAGGCCGCATTCTGCAATGCAGAACGAGTAACCTTGGTGGCATCGATAATACCTGCAGCAATCAGGTCTTCATACTGCCCTGTTTCAGCGTTGAACCCAACCGGGCCTTCAAGGTTTCGTACTCGGTCTACCACGACCCCGCCTTCACATCCGGCGTTCACAGCTATCTGCGTGAGCGGTGCCTCCAAAGCTTTTGCCACAATACGGACGCCGGTTTTTTCGTCTGCGTCTGCGATATCGGACCCGCTTTCAGCTGCAGCTGCTTGTGCCCGCATCAAGGTTACACCTCCACCAGCGACAACTCCTTCGTCTATAGCCGCTTTAGTGGTGCTTACAGCATCCTCGATGCGATGCTTCTTTTCTTTCAGCTCTACTTCAGTAGCTGCACCGACTTTAAGCACTGCCACACCACCAGCTAATTTAGCCAGTCGCTCTTGAAGCTTCTCACGATCGTAATCGGAGTCGGTGTTTTCGATTTCAGCTTTAATCTGATTGATACGTCCGGCTACATCAGCAGCATCTCCAGCACCTTCGATTATGGTGGTCTCGTCTTTAGTGATAATCACTTTACGAGCCTGACCTAACATATCCAAGTCCACATTTTCGAGTTTCAGGCCGATATCTTCACTGATCACCTGACCGCCAGTTAAAACTGCCATATCTTGGAGCATCGCCTTACGCCTATCACCGAAACCGGGGGCTTTTACAGCTGCTACGGCAAATGTGCCGCGGATTTTGTTCACCACTAGCGTAGCTAGTGCCTCACCTTCCAAGTCTTCTGCAATAACCAGCAAAGACTTACCTGTTTGCATGACTTTCTCCAACACAGGCACGAAGTCTCTCACATTGGAAATCTTCGAGCTCGCGAACAGTAGATAGGGGTCTTCAAGAATTGTTTCCATGCGCTCAGCATCGGTGACAAAATAAGGTGAAATGTAGCCCTTGTCGAAACGCATACCTTCAACGGTGTCCATCTCCAATCCGAAGGTCTGGCCCTCCTCAACGGTGATAACGCCGTCTTTGCCCACCTTGTCGATGGCCTCTGAGATCATGACACCGATTTCTACATCAGCAGCAGAAATAGCTGCCACATTCGCTATCTGAGCTTTATCGGAAGACACATTCCGGCTACTATCAGCGATAGCCTGCACTGCTGCTTCAACAGCAGTTTCAATACCTTTTTTGAGCGAAAGTGGATTGGCACCTGCAGCCACATTGCGTAAACCTTCACGCACCATAGCCCATGCCAGAACAGTGGCGGTGGTAGTGCCGTCACCAGCTACATCGTCGGTTTTCTTGGCTACTTCTTTTACTAATTCCGCCCCAATTCTCTCGTAAGGATCTTCAAGCTCGATTTCTTTGGCGATAGAAACACCGTCATTGGTTATAGTGGGTGCACCCCACTGCTTATCAAGTACTACGTTACGCCCTCTCGGCCCGAGCGTCACCCGCACAGCATCAGCGAGCCGGTTCATTCCTCTTTCAAGGGAACGGCGAGCTTGTTCGTCGAACTGAATCATCTTGGCCATCAATAACCTCCATAACAGCCCGGATCAGGGCTATATTAGTGTTGTTTATCTGTTGATCTACTCGTGCTGCACAGTCAACCAAAAACGAAGCTCCGCAACACCTTCTCTTTGTATTGTATGGTTTGTCTATCTAGCAACAAACTTGTTTGGCACTCTCATGCATCGAGTGCTAATTGAATCGGAAAATTCGTCGAATAACAACCCGGTGAGCACAAATTATGAAACTTGCGACAAATCATCTATCATTATTACTATTAGTAGAATGATCACACAACAATTTATAGTCACTATCAGCCACTTGTACCTGTGGTTTACACGCCAAAAACGTCGAATGCTGAGCATGTTACACGCCAAAGCAGTAGCTCCCACTGCTAGTCCAAGTCCTGGCCCTACCCATCCTGCAACATTCAATACAGGTAGCAACAAAGGAAATACCAGATAAGTAAGAAAACACCGCACCCCTGAAACAGTCATAGAGACACTGAAAACACGCTCAGCAGACCTACTAGTAGAGCTGGTAGCACTAGACGGAACGTCGGCTTTCATTTTCAATCATCCACCACAACAATCACACTAATACCACAGTCTTGTATGTCATACGTATATCCAGTGCGTGTTCAGCATCGAGAACAGCGCAGCAAAAGCACATACCATCACCCGGCAATCACCATAACCGCTACACCAAAATAGTGGCATCGAAAACAGTGTGACAAAAGCACATACTATCACAGAACTGCACAAACCGATCCGACCGGCAGAGTCGGTTAATGCGTTCGTGTCCGCCATACTATCACAGAACTGCACAACATCTTTACCGATCTTTGACGTTTATCTTTGACGTTTAATCACTAGCATGTTTCAAAATGTCAACACATTATAAACAATACCAACACCTTATTAGCCCCTTGAAATTCACCGTCGATCCTTCACCGTCGATCTACTGAATAGCTTGAACATACTAAGAGCCAGACATGGAAGCTTTACTTTTTTCACGTAAACCTACACGTTACGCAGCAGCAGCTGTAGCATCAAAACTACAGAAGGGAGCAGGAATCACATGGGCTCCACTCCATTTTGATGAGAACACTGAACCACCCTCCCTGCCAAAACAAGACGGATGGCAGCGTCTGTATCCTCGACTCTCAGGAATCTGTGGATCCGATCTGGCAACTATCGATGGACGTTCCTCTCTCTACTTTGAAGACTTTGTGTCGTTTCCTTTCACCCCTGGCCATGAAATAGTCGCAGATACCAGTGACGGCAGACGCGTTGTGGTCGAATCGGTGCTCGGTCATGCGGCTAGAGGATACGAAATGCCTCACCCGGATGCTGCTCCTGGAGATGGGCACGACTATCGACATCTTGTGGGCGGCCATTTGAAACCAGGATTGCAGACAGGTTCTTGCGCTTCAACCGGCGGAGGTTGGGCCACAGAGTTAGTGGCACACGAATCGCAGCTTCATGAAGTGCCTGCTGAAATAACCGATGAGCAGGCTGTAATGGTCGAACCTTTGGCCTGCGGTGTTCACGCAGCCCTCAAATCCAATGTAGGCCCTGAAGATACTGTCGTCGTCATAGGCGCCGGAACTATGGGATTGACCACTGTTGCGGCGTTGCGCCATGTTGTCGAACCCGAACCCAAACACATTTTTGTGGGCTGCCGTTACCCTACCCAACAGGCATTCAGCACCAAACTTGGAGCCGACATGGCTGTGAACAGTACTGAACTGAAAAGGGCAGTGCGTAGGACGTCCGGTTCGTTTATGATTGGCCGGTATCTCTCCGGAGGTGCAGACGTGGTGATAGACACAGTAGGCTCAGAAAGCTCATTAGCCGAAGCAATGACAATATGCCGACCACGCGGCCGGATAGTACTACTGGGCATGCCATCAACGGTTACAATGACACTCACAGGCCTTTGGCATCGCGAGATAGAACTTGTAGGATGCTACGCCTACGGGACCGAAACACTGCCCAACAACACCCACACCACTAGCTTCGAAATAGCTATTCCGTTAGCCAAAAAACTGCAATTGGACCATCTTGTAACAGCTCTTTACCCATTACACCGTTACAAAGACGCTATCAGACATGCAGCAGAAGCAGGTCAACGAGGTGCAGTGAAAATTGTCTTCGATATGCGAGCAAACTAGAACTAGCGTAAGCTTTTCGATATTTGTGCTTTATCTTTTTCTGTCTGCTCTAATTCTTTAACCGACTGCAACACGGCTTTCTGCACTTTCTAGTCTTTATTGCTAGTCTTTATTGGCTGTGCTGCTGGTTTCTGGTGTGATTTTTTCTTTCACTCTTGCTACGCTAACACGCAAACGGTTCTCACTGGATTCGTAGTTGTAGATCATCTCGTCCACTAAAGAACGAGTAAGATAAACCCCCAGCCCCCCTATGCGTCGATCTTCCACTGTAGAATCCAGATCAGGAGCCGGGGCATCATTCAAGGGGTCGAATGGCGGTGCCTGATCTATAATATCGATGATCACCGTTTCGGGTTTAGAAGTCACAATGATCTTCACTGGACCTGAAGGGTCGCAGTACCCATAATCAAGGATATTGAGAACCATCTCCTCCACTATCAGGTTAACCCCGAACAAAAGGTCGCTAGACCATTTATCTTTTGAGCTGAAACTTTCAATATCCTCAATGATCTCCGTCAAGTGTTCCCTTTGAAATTTTTGTTCTTTCTCAATGCTCGACTCTGTTTGTGATTCCCCAATGACGTTCTTGTTGCCAACCACTTCGAATGTTAAGGAGATCATAGGGCTGGTAGCTCTTTACATTGAAGCACCAAGCAAGTAGTGTCATCAAACTGAGGCATTCCACGCGCAAAATCTTCCACAAGTTCGATCACTAAATTGCAGGACCGCTTTGCGCTCATAGCAGGTTTGCTCTTAAAAGCTTCGCGAACACGTTCAATCCCTAACTGTTCTTCATCCGTATTAATTGCTTCAGTTACACCATCCGTGTATAAAACCACAGAATCGCCTTGATTTAAAGTGCATGAACTCTGTTGATACTTTAGATCAGGCACTATGCCCAGTGCCATGCCATCGGTCAACTCCAACTGAACTGAACTACCATCACTGCGAACAAGTAAGGGTGGGTCGTGGCCCCCAGATGAGTAAACAAACTCATTCGTGTTCGGATCGTACACTATGTAAAGCATTGTTACGAACATGCATGATTCATTGTCTTCATGGAGCTGGTCATTTACTACCTCCAACACTTCACCTGGTTCCTCGATGTTTCCCGTTACACTCCGAAGAACTGTGCGACTCAGCATCATAAACAATGCGGCTGGTACGCCTTTACCGGAGACATCAGCAATTACCAAACCAACTTTCCCGTTAGGCAAGTTGATAACATCAAAAAAATCGCCGCCAATGTTGCTTGCTGGTTGCATCGCTCCAAACAACTTGTAACTGCCGTCAGTAACAAATCTTTCAGGAAGAATGGACTGCTGTATCATGCTTGCAACAGTCAGTTCATTCTGCAAAAGCAGCAGCTTCTCACGAGCTTCAAAAGCTTTCCGCCACTCTTCTATGTGATCTAAAGTTCGCTTGACGGTAATCTTTAGATCTTTGAAATCTATGGGCTTGGTAATGAAATCAAATGCACCCCTATTCATTGCCACACGAATGTTTTCCATGTCGCCGTAGGCAGAAACGATTACCGCCTTTATTTCAGAAGACACCTCGGGTATCCTCTCAAGCAGGGTGAGCCCATCCATTCTGGGCATATTGATATCTGAAAGCACCATATCGATGCCTTCTTCTGTTTTTAACTTTTCGAGTGCCTCAAAACCATCGTGGGCGAATACAAAATCGTATGTCTTCGACCTTATGGGACGTCTCATATGTTGCAAAAAAAGTGGCCGAAGATCTGGCTCGTCGTCGACTACCAGGATTTTATATTTTGCCTTCTTGCTTTTTTGCTTCACGTCTTGCGAGAACATTCAACATCTTTCAATAATACTTTACGAGGTCTCTGCACGATCGACCAAAACAGTATGAGCATTAGCACTAAGAGTACCTAAGCAGCACAAACCGTTAGAGCATCGTCTTGGGAATCGCGTATATTGACGATTTTATCGAAACCGCTGATATTGAATACCTCGCGAACTGAGTCTTTCATATCACATATAGCAAATTTGGCTTCCTTCTTCTGAAGAACTTTCAAAACAGACAAAATAACTCTCATACCAGCACTGCTAATGTAGCTAACGTTACTGAAGTTCAGTACCAAGCCAGTATCGTCATCTTGGATTGCATCCTCTAAGTTTGCATGAAAGCTGCGCGCATTAGAACTATCTATGCGGCGGCTTTCAACTTTCACAATCAGTGTGCCGTTATTCCTCTGGGTGTGGATATCCACTTGCAAACCTCCAAATTGGGTATTACTAAAACTTAAACACTATAGTTACTGTACTTTGAAACATGTCTTACTCAGTCCAAAACTTCTACGGTATCACTGTAGCAGGACACGAAGGCGTTTCGGGTACTGCGTTCCTAGCACGGTCAAGCCATCCGTCCACTTTCGTGCGGTTTTCAGCGATCCAGTCAGAGGCTTGCTCGACAACTGCCGCTTCTCTGGCCTCAGCATCTGCTTTGGAAATTTCTGCAATAGCTTGAAGCACATCGTCAATCGGCAATTGAACAACACAGAGCAACTCAGCAGCATTCGGATTGGCGTTGAGCCAATCAATGTTAGCTGTGGCCTGGATGTTGTTAGACAACCAGCCCAATTGGCAGAAGCCATCCATATCAGCAGCAGCCGGACATTGCGACTCGTCAATTTCTGATCGGCCAGGCCTCTGATCAAAATCCTTGCCACCTTCTATATCTGCAGGATTCGAATCGTCCAGCACATTTTCAACCGCTAACCAAACAACACTCTCTCCAAGCCCAAGTCTGTTCAGATGACTGGTCGGACCCCATGCGTATACAACCACAGGATCGCCAGCAGCAATTTTTTGCACTGCGTCATCGATATTGGCACCGTACCCGCCTTCCTCAGGCTTGATTTGCTCTATGTTGTCCCAGCCTGAAAAAGCGATTATACTTTCAATGACATCGTCACAGGTCCAAGATTCCTCGCATCCTATGATCTCGGCCTTACCGTTGCCAGGCACACTATCGGAGGTATCATATGCTGCTAGTATCTCCGGGTCATCATTAATCTGATCCACATGAGTAATTCCATATTCTTCTGCAAAAGACCGCGAGATCAGCAAGCCTCCTATTGCGGCATTCAACATCTCATTGCCAACAATTCGAATATAATCACCAACCTGTGAACCGTCGGAAAGCTCTTTTTCAAACCACTTGTAATGCAACGGATACCAACCACTAACCCAAAGATGGACCTTTGAATCCGGATTAGTGCCTGTCATATCAGTATAGGCATCTTCAGGTGCCATTTCGAATTCAGCTGGAGCACTCACCGAATACCCTAGCTCTTCAAGAAATTGCTTGTACAGCTCCGCTTGGAACCACTCGTCATCCCAGTTGGGGCGCGCTAGCACAACCTCGGTATCATCCATGATCACAGAAGCATTGACATCATCCTCTGAACCATCATCGTCCTCGGAAGAATCAGTGCATGATGCAACTATCAATATCATCAAAAACGTTAATATCAGCCCAAGGCAGCTTTTAGCAATTGAACACCGGGAATAGGCTGCCTGACAAGCCTGGCTTGTCATAATGTTTGTTCCTTTTTGTTCCTTACTAATCTTCATGTTTGTTCCTTCTGAACAATGCTGGAACCTGGGGTAGTACTAGGGGTAGTACTAGACCGTTAGGTGCCAAATGAATACCAAATATTATCCAACAAAACAGATAAAAGCATATAAACAGTAAACAAACCTAGATATTTCGTCAATAGTTTCGCAACTATTTCTGGTAACAAGTTAGCAGATTCCTGTGTGATAAGAGGTTTTCAGAGCGGGGAATACAACAGAGCGGGGAAATAGCATAAAATAGCATAACAAAATAGGCTGGCAAGGAGCTATGATGCACAAAGGAATTCAGTCTTGCGGAAGTTGGAAGCAAAAACTCGACCGAGGTTAGCTCAACCAAGGTTAACTAGAGCAAAATAATCTTACTACACATACTCATTTTCAATTAATACCCTTCTCATTATCTCTCATTTTCAATTGATAGCCTTATTCTTGTAATAGTCCTATCTCTTGAATATCAAACTTTCATGACCGAAGATCAACCTGAAAAAAAATCCAAAAATACAGTCCAACGCTCGACTAAGAGTAAGAAAAACCGCAAAAACAAAAAAGCGGGCAAACATCGACACCCTCGGAACCGCAAAGCCGGATCACCGAAGGATTCAACCGCCAATAACCTTTCAACCCCTCCTTTGGATGAGGAAACCGTTGCAGCTCTTACGCTTTTCAACGCCTACATGAAGGCAGATCGGGAACGTAGAAAGCACAAGCAAAAGATAAGAAAAGCTGAGAATCTGAAAAAGAACATCGCTACAAAAATACGAAAACTACAAGAAAATAAAGGTTCCACTGAGGAGCTAGAAAAAGCAAAAACTGCCTATAGGGAAACAGTTGAGGATCTGAATCGTCTACAGGAAACCTATCAAAGTGAACCAAAAGGACAGGAAGCCTCCGAGAGGGAGTCGAAAATTACCGAGGATAGCCTAAAACACACAGAAGTAGTCAAAACTCCCACAGAAACGAAAAACACAGAAACAGCAAAAACCTCCGAGGGCGAAGACGCTCAAGGCGAAGCTTCCGAGAATAGCAGCAAAGACAGCTCCAGGCCTCAACGAAGCGCATGAAGCATCAGATGGCTGCGAGACAGACGAATAAGCCTCCCTACCCGAATGTAGGCAGGGCAGACTTTCCCGCTATCGAACAAAATGTGCTGAAACACTGGAGAACGGAAGGAACCTTTGCAACTTCGGTGAACTCTCGTCCCGCTGACCGCCAATGGGCTTTTTACGATGGCCCCCCTTTCGCCAATGGCCTCCCGCACCATGGACATCTACTGACTGGCTTTGTGAAGGATGTGGTTCCCAGGTACCAGACCATGCGCGGCTATCGCGTCGAGCGGCGTTTTGGCTGGGACTGCCATGGACTGCCAGCGGAGATGGAAACCGAACGTGAATTAGGAGTGAGCGGACGAGCAGCCATAACAGAGTTTGGTATCGACAATTTCAATCAGCATTGTCGTCAGTCGGTTCTGCAATACACCAAGCATTGGCAGGACACTGTCACCCGCCAGGCACGCTGGGTGGATTTCGATAATGACTACAAAACCATGGACCTCCCCTACATGGAGTCGGTCATGTGGGCTTTCGCTGAACTCCACCGCAAAGGCCTGATTTATGAGGCGTATCGCGTTATGCCATACTCATGGAGGGCTGAAACGCCGCTATCCAACTTTGAGATACGTTTAGACGACGCTACCCGACCCAAACAAGACCCCGCCATCACTGTGGCTTTCGATTTGCTTCCCGAAAGAGGAGACCCGGGGCCTATGCGTCTTCTGGCTTGGACTACTACCCCTTGGACGTTGCCATCCAACCTGGCTATCGCTGTGGGAGCGAATATTCCTTACGCTCTCCTGGAGCTCGATGGCATCTTCTACGTGCTTGCTGAAACAGCAGTCGCCAAGTATGAAGCACAGCTCGGGAATGCCAGACTTGTCTCCACGTTTACGGGTGAGCAGCTTGTGGGTCGTTCATACAAGCCGCTGTTCAACTACTTCGAGCATCGTGGAGTCAACAAAAACGATCACAACGACATAAACGACATAGTCGGCGCTTTCAGTGTGAGCAACGCCGATGCTAGAGCAGGCGTGAGCGGCGGTTCTGGTTCTACTGATATCGGCTCCTCGGTCAACTCTTCCCAAAGCACGACGGCTTTCCGAGTGCTTGCAGCAGACTTTGTGGATACTTCTGAAGGTACCGGTATTGTGCAGATGGCTCCTGGTTTTGGTGAGGAAGACCAAGACACCTGCGAAGCAAACGGTATCCCTATCGGTGACGCTGTTCCAGTGGACGACCGTGGTTGCTTCACGGATATCGTCACCGACTGGGCTGGAATGAACGTTTTCGAAGCCAACCCAGAAATTATCCAACACCTTAAAGCAACCAACCATATCATCCGCCACGATAGCTACGAGCACAATTATCCGCATTGCTGGCGAACCGACACTCCCATAATCTACAAGGCCATCAGCAGCTGGTATGTGCAAGTCACTGCCGTAAAAGATCGCTTGATAGAACTCAACCAGCAGATCAACTGGGTGCCGGAGCACGTGCGGGACGGCCGTTTCGGGATGTGGCTGCAAGGTGCAAGAGACTGGTCGATCAGCCGCAACCGCTTCTGGGGGTCACCGATCCCTGTTTGGCGTAGCGACAACCCTGAATATCCACGCACCGAAGTTTACGGCTCCCTAGACGAGATTGAACGCGACTTCGGCATACGTCCATCCGATTTACATCGGCCGCATATCGATGAACTGACACGACCCAATCCTGATGATCCCACAAAAAAGTCTGTGATGCGGCGGGTGCCAGAAGTGTTGGACTGCTGGTTTGAGTCGGGGGCTATGCCTTTCGCTCAGGTGCATTATCCGTTTGACAATGTGCAGTGGTTTGAACAGAATTTCCCTGCTGACTTCATTGTGGAATACATCAACCAGACCAGAGGCTGGTTCTACACTTTGCACGTGCTCGCGGGTGCGCTGTTTGACCGTCCCGCTTTTTCCAATGTGATTTGCCATGGCATTCTGTTAGCCGGTGATGGCAACAAACTCTCGAAAAAGTTGCGCAACTACACTGAGCCCACCGATATTTTCGAACGGCAAGGTGCTGATGCCCTGCGTTGGTATTTCATGTCAGCAAACGTGCTACGTGGTGGTGACCTGAGAGTGAGCGACGCCGGAATAGGCGAGGTGGTCAGGCAGGTGCTGCTACCCATATGGAACGCCTACTCTTTTTTCACTTTGTATGCCAACGCTGAAAACTATCGTGCGCGCAGCCGTGCCGACAGCTCTCACGTGCTTGACCGCTACATATTGGCTAAAACAAGAAATCTGATTGCAGTGGCAACTGAACGGATGGACGCTTACGACCTGCCGGGTGCCACCGTTGAAATAGCTGCTTTCATCGATGCTTTGAACAACTGGTATATTCGCCGTTCGCGTGACCGGTTCTGGAATGCAACGGGCAACGCTACCGACTGCGATGCTTTTGACACACTCTATACGGTGCTGACGCTGTTGACCAGAGTAGCCGCTCCGTTTCTGCCGATGATCACCGAAGAAATATACAGAGGCTTGACAGGCGGTGAGTCGGTTCACCTGTGCGACTGGCCCGACCCAGACGCTGAAGGCTTGCCAGCCGACAGTTCACTTGTAGCGCGTATGGATCGACTGCGTGACGCGGTGTCGACCACGTTGCGTTTGCGTGAAGACGCAGGACTGCGGGTGCGCCTGCCTTTGGCGGAATTGACATTAGCAGGTGCTGGCATGGAAGAGCTAGAACCACTACTCGATCTGCTAGCCGACGAAGTGAACGTGAAATCGGTCGCGTTAACAGATGACCTAGCAGCACATGGAAAGCTAGTGCTTAAACCTAACGGCAGGATATTGGGGCCACGTTTAGGCAACAGAGTACAGGAAGTGTTCGCGGCAGCTCGATCTGGCAACTGGCAGACTAACAGTGACGGCACGGTTGAAGTAGCCGGGCATAGGCTACAGTCAGACAGCTTTGAACTGGCCGTAGAAACAGACGCTGCTACGCCAAGAGCGGGGAGTGCGAGTGCCGACCACCAGACGCCAAGATCGAGAAGTGTAAGACCCACAGCAGGGGGACGGGTTATCTCATACGTCACCCGGGCCACGAAACCGTACGTAAGACCCACAGCAGGGGAACAGGTTACAGCAGGCGTATCCGCGACAACAGCCACAACGGCTGCGGTGTTATCTTCAGGTGATGCTGTAGCGGTGCTTGATATGCAAATTACCCCGGAGCTGCAAGCTGAAGGCTGGGCTAGGGATGCTGTGCGTCTGATACAAGATTTTCGTCGTGTTAAAGGACTTGTAGTCACAGACCGCATAGCAGTGCAGCTGTTCGTTGCGGAGGCACAACTGGCAGACGCTCTGAAAACCTGGCAAGACTATATAGCCGAACAGATCCTAGCCGTCGAGCTTGAAGTGGCCTTGGATGATCGACAAGACTCAGTGGAAGACTCGGCGGAAGACAGTGAACACGCACAAGTATCATCAGACGGGCTGACCATCCACAAAGGCAACATTGACGGCACGGCCTTGAAGTGTATGATACGCCTTGCAAGTCCTGTCGAGCCGACTGTCTAATCTCAGGAACTTTTCGACGATCTTGTCTCACTGGCACCAGAAGCGTGGATCTGGTCGATCCACCCGTGTGCGACAGCCTTGTGTGATCGAGATGGATTGCAGTGGATGTCGTTATAGGACTTCTGAATCGGCCGCGCCAACAGGATGAGCCCCACCATCACCATGTTGCAGTGGATGTCGTTATAGGACTTCTGAATCGGCCTGTCGGTTCTGAATGCGGCTTGTGAATCACACTGGGACGAAGATCCTGTGGAGTGGGTTCGTTCTCAGAGACGAAACAATCCGAAGCGATCGGGTTGAAACCGGTTTTATGATCCAGTCTGCATCTTGTGTATCGATTCATCGTCTTCCGACTCGGCTGCGATTTGGAAGCTTTGTCGAGTTTGGCTGCTGGAAGATCCATTGACCGGGTGATTGTGCGGAACGGTTTTTTCGACTCGTCTATAGAGGCTCGGCCTGTGCGTATTAGGTCGTTCAGTGCTTGTTTGAACGAGACTCGCCGTTCGGCCATCCACTGTCGGATGATCTGCTCGGTATCGGAATCCAGTGTTACAGTAGTTCGTATACTGCTGCTAGTCCAACACCAAACAAAGTGACGCATAGCTGTCACAACCCGTAAGTCTTCGGCTGTAGGTCTTCGGGCTGGCTACGTTTGCGCTCTGGGCCGTGAACTGTATCCTACGAATTGATGGGTTTCGGCATGAATAGACCATCTGTCGCCACCATTATCGCGCTGGGCGAAGGATTCACCACCGAGTTCAAGCGGTCTATGCCGTCCGACTTGGGTAGGGAGATATGCGCTTTCGCTAACGCTACCGGCGGTATCATTCTGATCGGGGTCGATGACACTGGAACCGTTGTCGGCGTCGAGAATCACAACCGCCTCAAATCAGAGGTCCAGAGCATCGCTCGTTCAGCCGACCCACCGGTGGCCGTGGAGGTGGGTAGCGAGGAGGGTGTCTTGCGTGTCACGGTACCGGAGCAGCACGGTAAGCCCTACTCTTTCGGAGGGCGGTTCTATATTCGCGAGGGTGCGACCTGCCAGCAGTTGTCCAGGGATGAGATTCGGGAGTTCTTCTTCAAGGAGGGTCTCGTCCGGGTGGATGAGACCCCTTGCAACACCTTTGATGTCTCCACCGAGGTCACATCCCTCCGCTGGACTGAATTCGCTAGGCGCGCCGGTATCGATCCCTCTCTTGATCCAATGGTGGTATTGGAGAATCTTCATCTCGTCAGAAATTCCAGGATGACCCACGCTGGAGCATGGTTGTTGACGGATGACATCACCCGATTCACCCTCCAAGCAAGTCTGATCTGCGCTGTCTTCAGCGGCAACACCAAAACCCACATTCTCGACCGCAAGGAATTCAAGGGCAATCTCTACGCCATCTACCAGAATGTGATGGATTACTTTCAGGCCAAGCTGAACTCCGCGCTCATTCCAAATGTCCAGGGGCGAGATGAACGGTTGGAGCTACCGGAAAGTGCCCTGCGGGAGGCTTTGGTGAACGCCATCGCTCACCGCGACTATCGCAGCACGGCCAACGTGCAGGTCTACATATTCCAGGACCGGGTGGA